>NZ_MCTY01000177.1:0-74715 GCF_002873635.1 Shewanella sp. 10N.286.52.B9 | reverse complement strand
ATTAAATATATCGGTTTAAGTAAAAGGTTTGACTGGTTAATAATTACCTCGGGATGCGATAATTATTAAATAAATGTTAACTCAAGTGGTAAGGGTGTTTTTGTGATATTAATCGTAAGTTTTTCTTGCTATGAGAGTGTGGCTTACTTAATATCGTGGTGTTGATACAAAAGGCTTTTTTATAAAAAATAGTCGAAGTAAATGTTGCTAATTTTTAAGTGTAAATACATTTAGTAATCATTTTTCATTTTAATAATGGTTGTTTTGTGTAGGGTTGCGGTTTTATTGAGCAGCCTCAATTGCTCATGTTGATAAATTGTGATCTAATTGGCTGAATATTTCTAGCTTCGTTCATTTCAAAGACTTTTGAATGTTAATTCGTTGTTATATGTTTTATGTATAACCGCGTTGTATATTCTTCCTGCCGATAAATCAACCTCACATAAATAATTATTAAGCCCGAATTCAACCTATTGCGAAGGGGTTGAAATTTACTAATGGAAATAAATGCGATGTTTAGAAGAACAACCGTTGCAATCGCCTTAGCCTCTTTATTCTGTGTGAATGCTGCAAGTGCAGTCACACTACAAGAAGGAGACAATGGAGATTATATTCGCCTATTTGGTGAAGTGGGTGTTGGGGGTCATTTTGGTACCAATTCAGATTATAACCATGATGAGTTTTACGATACTAAAGGCTATGTCGATGATAGTTTTGCCACGTTAGGTGTAGCAGGACAGAATAAAAACTTTATCTACCGATTAGAACTGGATTACCAACGTAGAAATTGGCTTGGTGGTGATGGCGAGTTTGAACTTGCCATCGACAAAATGTTTGTCGGTTATATATTTGACGATAATCACTGGATTGAGCTGGGTTTAACAGATACTGCGTTTGATGAGTATGATCATTTTGGTGATTTTACCTTCAATAAATCGGTAGAAACCGGTGAAGCAGGCGATCAAGAAAATACCGTTAAATATGAAGCTAAGTTTGAAAACTTGGTGTACGGCGTTTCTTATTCCTATGAAGGCAAGCACAAGAATGGTGCTTTACAAGGTGATATTGTCAACGGTTATGTTGGCTGGATGTCAGACTTTGTTTCCGTTGTCGTGGGTGTCGAAGGTCGTGGTGGCTCAGAAGGGATCTCTAAGTATGGTGAGCAAATGCTTGTCGGCTTAGGTATTCGCGCTCAAATCACCTCAGATTTTGCATTAGGTTTCAATACCTTTTTAGAAGATGAAGATCTAGCAACTCGCAAGAGTGGTGATACGTATCTTGGATACGAAACTTTCCGCAATTATGGCATGACGTTAAGTGGTAAATACGATCTTAATGAGTCTTGGGAAATTATTGCTTCAGCAAATCATGAGCAATATGAAGGTTGGGATGTAGAAGGCCCTAACTACGACTATTCCGAGCTGCCAGCTGAATTTGGTAAAGACCGCCAATGGGCAAGCTTAGGTTTCAACTACCGTCCAGCAAGAGACATCGTTGTGTCAGTAGAAGCCCGAGTTGGCGAAGCGCCAGAAGCTGCATATGCCTATGTGCGCATGTATTTCTAATTTCATTCCAAGATAAACAATTATCGAGTTTACTATGAAGAAAAGTTTTCTCTCACTGGCCATCGCCAGTATTATCAGTGTCGGCGCTAATGCTGCAGTCAACGACCTACTGATCACCGAAATGGTGCAAAAAGATTATGGGGCTGAATTGGGCTCTGTGGAAATCACCAATACCCACGCTACCGATGAATTTACCTTTACCGATGACACCGCCGTGTATATGTGGGCTAACGGTAAGTATGAAAATGTCATGCTCAATGCCAGTGGTCAGCCATTACTATCAGGCCTTACCATTGCACCTGGTAAATCTTTAGTGGTATTAAACAAAGATGCTAGCGACGAGTATAAGCAAATCATTACTGATAACGGAGGTGATTACGTAATTGGTGAAGGTGACCCAAATACCAGTTACACCGATTTTTACCTAAGTGGTAATGATGGTTTCTACATTAAAAATGGCGATGTGATTATTGACCGTGTTGGCGCTGCAGATAATACCAGCGTTTGGGCTCCAGACACTACGCTGCGCCGTCGTATGGATAGTGAAGGTAATGCACCTGTTCCTTCTGCAACCTTTAATGCTTCGCAGTGGGAAGTAATTAGTCCACTTGATATTTCAACTGTGGGGACGCCAAATCTAGCTGAAGCTTATGAGCCATTTGTTTGTGCTGATTTAACCACAATTGGTGACATCCAAGGTACGGGCGGACCATCTCCATTAAAAGGTGAAAGTGTTGCCGTTGAAGGTGTGGTAACAGCCGTTGTTGGTTTACCGAAAAAAGGTTTTTACTTACGTGATGTAGTGGCTGATGGCAACCCATTAACCTCAGATGGTATCTTTGTTGAAAGTGGCAGTGCAGATAGTCAGCTAGTTGGCCGCACGATTTGTTTAGGCAGTGAAGTCGCTGAAAGCTATGGACAAACTCAGTTAGCGACCGATGATTGGGAAGTGACCAATAGCGAGTTCACGCCGACTGTGGCTACTGATATTGAAATGCTGGAATCAGATGGTGGTTCATTTGAAACCACACTCAATCGTTATGAAGGCATGTTAGTCAATCTGCCAGCAGATATAAATCCGCTTGAAGATGGCAATCAAGATATGCGTGTATCACGTAGTTTCAGTTTTAACTACGACAGCTACCGTAATAATATTACTTTGGCTTACAAGCGCCCAAATCTACAACCGAATCAGCTTAATGTACCTGGTTCACCAGAATCTTATGCAGCAGCTGCGCAAAATGATGATTATCGTTTAGTTATCGAAAGTTCGACTTCTGCTGCTAACGGTGACATCCCTTATTATCCTAACTTTGGTATCGCACCAGAGGATAATTACATCCGTATCGATGACAGTGTCGTGGGTATGGAAGGGGTGATTAGTTATAGCTTTGGTGATTATGCTTTAACTGTGACTAACGAGCTAAATAACAATAACTTTGTTCATAACCTTCCTAGAACTGACAGCCCTGATATCGATGAAACAGTAACAAATGACGAGTTTGCTATCCGCATAGCTAGCCAGAATTTATTTAACTATTTCAACTCACCATTTGGTGGTGCTCAAAACCAATTCGGCCAAAGCCGCGGTGCTGATACTTTTACTGAATTTTCTCAACAAAAAACTAAATTAGTAGAAGCCATCCGTGCGCTAGATGCTGATGTAGTCGGTTTGATGGAAATGGAAAATAATGGTTTTGGCCTTAATGGTGCTGTTGCTGATTTAGTTAATGAAGTTAACGTTTACTACAACGACGAATACGCAGATAACTATGACAAGCCATACTCAACCGAAAACCGCTATGTATTCGTTGGCTTTGACCATAACGGTAATGGTGTACTTGATGAACTAGATGCCCTTGGTTCAGATGCGATAGCGACAGGTATTATTTACCGTCCGAGTAAATTAAGCATCGAGCGTACCCGTGTTGTTACGATGCCACAGCAAAAAGCGCCGACCATTGTTAATGACAATAACGAGGTGATTAAAGACAATAATGATGAGATTTTAGAAAGCGGTCAAAACTATCATCGTGACGCACTTGTGGTTACTTTCCTTGTTAACCAGACAGGCAAGCGCTTAACTCTAGCGGTTAATCACTTTAAGTCTAAAGGTTCAACTTGTTGGGAAGATTGGCAAGGAGTTGAGTTTGGTGATGCTACTAAGTGGACCCAAGATGCTCCAGATCTTGATTTTCAAGGCTCATGCTCAGAGTTCCGTATTTCAGGTGCAGTACAATTAGCTGAAGAACTTAAAGACGTTGAGGGTGACAAAATCATCTTAGGCGACCTTAACGCCTACGGCCAAGAAGACCCAATGTTGGTTCTGACTGAAAACCCTCGCAACAAAACCCTAATGACCGCAAGCCATACTTTTGTAGGTAGCAAACCACAGTTCAATACAGATGGTTCGCCAGTACAAATTACTAATAGTTACGGGTACATTAATATTATTTCGAAAATATTCGAAGAGAAGGGTAAAACCCCATGGAGTTACTCTTATAACGATGAGGTGGGTTCACTTGATCACATTCTTATTTCACCTTCGCTAGAAGAGCGTGTAATCGATGCTGCTGACTGGCATATCAACGCTGCTGAATCAAGCCTTTATGATTACAACAATGAGTATAAGGGTGACTACAGCAATGAATTTAATAAGTTCTATGCTGAAGACCATTTCCGCTCTTCAGATCACGATCCAGCATTAGTGACCTTAAGTTACTTGCCTGGAGAGGCTGATTCAGGCCGTTCAATGTATCTGACCAAACTCAATAAGTTAATGAAGGTGCCATATCAGATCCCAGAGATTGCAGGCGCTTTGACTGGCGATGTCGCCACCATCAAACTGACGCCTAAAGATGATAAAGAGCAACTGGATTTGAGCCAACTCGTTGAGCCCAACGTGGTGTTAACTCAGGATGGTCAAGCCCTAGTTAACTTTGAAGTCTTCGGTGCGCCATCTGCGCGCTACAGCGCTAAAGTTGCTCTTGAACGCGACGGTGCAGTGGTTGCGGGTTCTTCACTTTCTTTCGATATTGAAGTGCAAAATCGAGACTCGTTAGTCGCTGAAATAAAAGAAGAAAGACATGATGGTAGTGGCGGTAGTACTGGTTTACTTAGCTTGTTAAGCCTTCTGGGTTTATCAGCTCTTCGTCGCCGTAATCGCAAATAAGTTCAACCCCCCGGTGAGGTGTTCACTTCGGTGGCACCTCACCACCTAACTAAAAGATACGACTATGAATAATAAAATCAATGCAGTTGCTAAAGCAGTTACCCTACTGCTAGCTGCAGTATCAACGGCTGCTAACGCTGATTTGGTTATAACCGAATACATGGAAAGCGGCTCACAAAAAGCTGTTGAAATTTCAAATTTGAGCGGGGCTGATATTGATCTTGATGCAGGACAATATGTTCTCTCTGCTTATAACAATGGTGGTGTTGATAATCCTACTAATTCAGAAACCCTTACTGGAACATTAGCTAATGGACAGAGCCTTGTATTCCACAATGGAGCAGATGTATTTACTATAGGCACTCAGTCAGAAGTCGTTAACTTTAATGGTGACGATGCACTGGTTCTCACAAAAGCTGGGGATGTCATTGACCGCTTTGGCAAGTATGGCGAACAGCTTAAATGGAGCTGGACAGATTCAAGCGGTAACACTCTTTCAGCCGAAGACATGACGTTAAGAAGAAAGGCAAGTATTACTCAGGGTGATACTGATGAATCTGCAGAATTCCCCACTGATATAGACGATTGGGTGGGATTCGAGATTTATACAATTGATGGGCTAGGTTGTCCAGGTGAAGGTGCCTGTGTAGCAGAACCTGGTGCACTCATCATCACCGAATATGTTGAAGGAAGCAGTAATAACAAAGCGATTGAGCTTTCTAATGTTGGTGCTAGTGCACTAGATTTGGATGCTTCTGAGTATAAACTTACCCTATTTTTCAACGGGTCAACTACCCCAGGAAAGACTCAAATTTTATCTGGTATTTTAAATGCAGGTGAAAGCCGTGTATTTCATCACTCAGACGCTGCAGATGAGTTCAAGGTTGGTGATGAATCGGAAGTGACCGGGTTCAATGGTGACGATGCACTAGTCCTTTATAAAGACGATGTGGTTATCGATCGTTTAGGTAAGTTGGGTGAAGATCCAGGTTCAGAATGGACAGACCCAAACGACCCCAATTTTTCGACTAAAGACAAAACCCTTCGTCGTAAAAATAGCATTACTGCGGGTGATACCGATGCTACAGCAGCTTTCCCAGGTGATAACAATCAATGGCTAACCTTTGATGTTAATACTGCAGATGGCCTTGGTTGTATGGGTGAAGTTGCTTGTACTGAAACGCCTGTTGAGCCTGAGCCAGATCCTACACCTTGTTCCGGTTGTGAAGAGTTAACGCCAGTAGCAGATCCAAATACCTTCGATACCAACGTTTATTATACCAATGTACTCAGCGGTAACTTTGACGATGCTGAAGCAATGAAAAATGCTATCTCGGTTGCCATTGCTACAGGTCATCAGCAATTGACCTACAAGCAAGTGTGGACTGCGTTGACTTACTCAGATGAAGACCCATCTAATAGTAGCAATGTTATTGAACTTTATACTGGTAAATCAGTATCTAAACAAAATAACGGTGGCAATACATCTGATTGGAACCGCGAACACATTTGGGCAAAAAGTCATGGTTTCCCTAGTGAGTCACAGCTAGGTTATACCGATGCACATCATTTGCGTCCAACCAATGTTAAAGTTAATTCAACCCGGAGTAATTACGACTTTAACGAGTGTAGCGATACCGGTACTGAGGTAGCTGAAGCACCAGGTAACTACCTTGATGCCGCAGCACGTTGTTTTGAACCAAGAGATGAAATCAAAGGCGATGTGGCGCGAATGATCATGTATATGGATACACGTTACCAAGGTAACGATACCAATATGCCTGATTTAATTGCGATTGATCGCATCACCACCGCTGATGAAGTTGCCAATAACGAGCCATTACATGGCAAGTTATGTACTCTTTATACGTGGGACCAACAAGATCCTGTCGATGCGACTGATATAAAACGTAACGATGCCGTTTATACCTACCAAGGTAACCGTAACCCTTACGTTGATTACCCGCAGTGGGTTCAAGAAGTCTATGGCGAACAGTGTGGCGACCCAGTTAATCCTAAACTAGATGTTGATATCATCATTGACTCACCTGAAATGGTTAATGAAGGTGATGCATTAATAATTGATGCTTCTGCAACGGTTGCGAAAGATGAAGCAGAACTCACTTTTAACTGGGAACAAACATCAGGTCCAGCTGTAGAGTTTGATGGCGCAAATGCTGTTTTAACATTATCAGCACCTGAAGTCAGTGCTGATCAGCAACTGCAGTTTACTTTAACAGTCAGTGATGGTTTGTTAGAGAAAACTGAAGTCGTTAATGTAAAAGTGGTTAATGTACCGCTGACACTTGATATCAGTTTTAGTGGCAACACAGAGCTAAATGAAGGTGACAGCACAGTGATCACAGCAGCCATAGCCAATGAACCTGAAGGATTACAATATAGCTGGACACAAGTTTCAGGTATGAGTGCGGATTACACTGCTGATGGTTTAGTGCTGAATGTGACTGCACCTGACGTTGATGTTGATCAAACATTAGTGTTTACACTTTTCGTGAGTGATGGCGAAGAGCAATACAGCACCAATGTCAGTATTGATGTGAAAAACCAACAAGAGAGTGGTTGGAGCAAGCCTGATGGTGCAGGTAGTTTAGGCGCTGGCTTGCTAATGTTATTACCGCTGTTATGGCGTCGACGTCAATCTTAAGCTTTTGAAGGTTTATTTTTGAGTTAAAATTTGAGAAATATATAGCTTAGAAATAAATGGTAAAGATTAAATTAGCCCAATTACAAGGGCTTAATAAAAGTCCACTAGTACAAAGCCTGCTTTGTGCTGGTGGACTTTTTTATTTTCAATTGATTTTTTTTGTCTCATTCATTTTTTTGATAAAGGTCAGTACATTCTTATCCATAGGTAAAGAACCAGGTGGGCATGCGCCACCTGGAATTAGGCCTGAATATTGGCCTTAAAATTCTATATGGGAAGGGGGTTAACGAAAGTAACGGAAAGCAGTCACTTCAATCAGGTTGAGCTTTTAAGAGTTATGACTGCCTGTCATCATGCTGAGTGAACTTTAAGATTAGTGGCAGGCAATCTTCGTTATAGCGTTGCAGTGATTATCTGAACTCAGAACTTTGACTGTGGAGGCTGATTTACGTAAATAGAGGGATATTATAAGTTCCATTTTACCCCTCTACTTTATCAATTGGCTATATTCTTAAACCATTGTGATGGTTATTCTGCAGGTAATTCAGTGCTTTTATAAATGGGATCGACCTCAAGTACTGGCGCTGCATCGAGTTCGTTGGCATCCATCATAGAGCCAATACGTTGCATTGATGATAAAAGCTGAGATTGTTCCCATTCTTCTAATGCGCAGAAATTTTGAATAAAATGCTCCTGCAATGGCTTAGGCGCTTCAAGTAAACAAGCCTTGCCCTCATCAGATAAATATAAACTAACCCGTCTTTTATCTTGCTCACTTCGGACCCTTTGAATCAAATTTCTGCTTTCTAAGCGGTCTAAAATGTTAGTCACAGTTGCAGCGCTCAAGTTGATATTTTTAGCCACTTGACTCGCTGTAACACCATTAATACCGGCGATTTCTTGCATGATCATTAATTGAGGCCCGGTTATACCAGACTTTTTATTCAACTGTTTTGAGTGCAAATCAATTGCTCGAATCACTTTACGTATCGATATTAATAGTTCTTCGTATTTTTCCATTGCTTCTTCTAGTTATTAGCCATGAGTGTAGGATAACACTAACCTTATTTTTTATCAGTCCATATTGTCTATTAGCAATAAGTCTTAGCTGCTTTCGAGTCGAATACTAACCATTTTCGCTTTTAAACAATAACCACTTTTCAAAAATGGGATTAACTCAAATGATTTATTTTCATGTCGTAAGAATTAGCGGTCATTAAGCTACTGTAAAATATCAGCTTGGAATTTGCTCGGTTGATCTTAGTGTAATAATTCTATAACATAATAGTTAGAGTACTAATTATTAGAGGTAGAATTAAATGCAAGGCGAAACCAGTTCATGTGACAGTCCCAGTTATCTGCAACAATTAACAACACGTTCAGTTGAAATAGCGAAACATACAGTGGGATTAATATGTTTATGGTTAATTCTTAGTACTTATATTTTTTATCCGCTAACTAAAATAAATAAGGCTGGTAAATAATGGAATATACCTATATTTCATTAGGGGTTTATTTTGTACTCATGTTAGCTATCGGTATCTACGCCGCAAAAACATCCACAGCTAATCTTTCTGAATATATGCTTGGCGGCCGCCAAGTTAGCCCTCAAGTGACCGCATTATCTGCTGGTGCATCTGATATGAGTGGTTGGATGCTAATGGGATTACCCGGTGCCATTTTTGTTTCAGGGTTTGATACTATTTGGGTTGCACTAGGCTTAGTGATTGGCGCATGGGCTAACTATAAACTTGTGGCGCCTAAGCTGCGTTTGTACACCGAAAAAACCAATGACTCGTTAACCTTGCCAGATTTTTTTGGTAAACGATTTGATAAAGAAAATGGTGTTATCCGCCTCATTTCAGCTGTAGTCATCATCATATTTTTCACTTTATACACCTCAGCAGGTCTTGTTGGCGGTGGTAAGTTATTTGAAACCGCGTTTGCAATGAACTATCAAACTGGCGTTGTTATTACCATGCTAGTGGTGGTGGCTTATACCTTGATGGGCGGCTTTTTAGCCGTAAGCATGACAGACTTTGTCCAAGGTGTGATTATGTTTATTGCCCTTATTTTAGTGCCTGTTGTGGCGTTCACGCATTTTGATAGTCCATCAAGTATGATGAATTATTCACTTGAGACGATTCCTTCTTTTAGTGAAAGCTTATCTGGTTTAACTCTGGTATCGCTGCTATCTAGCTTGGCATGGGGACTGGGCTATTTTGGTCAACCGCATATTATTGTTCGATTTATGGCGATAGACTCTGTTAAAAATATCAAAACAGCTCGCCGGATTGGTATGAGCTGGATGACAGTGACCATTATTGGCGCTTTAGCGACGGGTTTAACGGGGGTGGCTTATACGCGTAAATTTGAAGTCACGCTTGCCGATCCTGAAACTATCTTTATTTTCTTTTCTGAAGTGTTATTTCATCCTTTAATTGGCGGTTTTTTATTAGCGGCAATTCTAGCAGCGGTAATGAGTACCATTTCTTCACAATTGCTAGTGTCTTCAAGTTCACTGACAGAAGATATCTATCGTGCTTACAGCAAAAAAGCAGTATCTGATAAAACAGCGGTGAATATTGGCCGACTTTGCGTATTTGGTGTAGCTGTTGTGGCATCTTTTATCGCAATGAACCCATCGAGTAGTATTTTATCTATTGTCAGTAATGCTTGGGCAGGCTTTGGCGCGGCATTTGGTCCGCTGATTTTATTTAGTTTGTTATGGCAAAAGGTGACTTATGAAGGGGCCTTAGCCGGCATAATTACTGGTACTGTGACGGTATTATTTTGGATTTTTGCACCTGTATTAGCTAATGGTGAAACCTTAAGCAGTGTAGTGTATGAAATGCTGCCGGGCTTTTTCATCAGTGCAGTATCGATTTGGTTAGTGAGTTTAATAACCAAAGCGCCATCTGCTGAGATCCAAAAAACATTTAAAGATGTTAATCATCAATTAATTCAACAATTATCATAAGGTCTACTCATGTCTATTAAATCCAATCAACGATTGGTGATAAAGGTGGGTAGTGCGTTAATTGCCCCTGAAAACAACGGTTGTAGTTCGCATCACCTGCTGAGTATTGCGCAATTTATACTTCGTTGTCGTAAGCAGGGAAAGCAAGTTATTTTGGTTTCTTCGGGTTCAGTTGCTGCTGGTCGTCAATGGATTGATATTAAATCACCGTCAATTGCCCTAAAAAAGGCCATGGCAGCAGCCGGACAAACCAATATGATGGCAGTTTGGGATAAGTTATTTGACTTTCCCACTGCGCAAATTCTTCTGACCCATGCTGATTTATGTAATAAAGAACGCTATGCCAGTATTAAAGAAACCATAGAATCCTTATTGGGGCATGGGGTATTACCTATCGTAAATGAAAACGATACGGTGACCTCTGAAGAGTTAAAAGTTGGCGATAACGATAATCTCGCCGCTATGGTTGCGGCATCAACAGGGGCAGATGGCTTAATCCTTTGTACTGACGTTGATGGATTGTTTGATAAAAACCCCCAGCAACATGCTGATGCTAAATTGATTAAAACCATTGATGTTATTGACGAGTCTATTTATCAAATGGCAGGCGGTGCAACCAGCTCAATGGGCACTGGCGGCATGCAAACCAAAATAGAGGCGGCTGAAAAAGCGGTTGCTCATGGCATTGATACTTATGTAGTTAATGGCTTTAATCATCAAACTTTTAGCGCCTTGCTGCAAGATGAAAACCCAGGCTCGCATTTTGTGTCTTGTAAAACCCCGATGTCACCAGAGCAGCATTGGATGACTCATACTGTCCGCGAGCGAGGTGAGGTGGTGATTGAAGATCAACATGCAGCGATTAGTCAGCATGATGATGTGATCACCAGTGCTAGTATTCTTTCGGTAAAAGGCGAGTTTGCAGTGGGTGATACTATTTTAATCCGCACTGATGATGGCTCACAAGTGGCAAAGGCCACATCTAATTACAGCAGTTGTTTGCTTAACTATCTCACTCAACAAGCTAACACGAGTGAAAATGTAGCTAGCCAACCACAAAACAACTCAATCATTTCACCGATAAATCTCGCCGTTTTGCAGAGAACATGAGTTTAATCTTAATATTATCAGCCAATGTATATCACGCCGCTAGGGCACTATTGTAATTGATGCAGTTGATGCAACTAAGTAACTGACTTAAATTACAAAAATAGCCTTTCTCGTTTGATTGTTGTAATAGATCCTATCGGGTTAAAGGGCTATTAATCACTTACTTTAAGTGGGTTGTTGCCTGTGTGTTTTTAACTTATTGACTCTTTCTCCATACTCACTTTCTTAGCACTTCTCTATCTGTTAATTATATGCACTTACCAATGGCTTATTCGCATCTAATTTATTGTCATAGTCTATGATTAAGGAACGACTCAAGGGAAAACTGAGGAAGTTACCATGGAAATGACACTGCGTTTTTTAGGGGCAACTCAAGAGGTAACAGGTTCCTGTCATTTATTAACTATCGACGGTAAACAAGTGTTGTTAGATTGCGGTTTAATTCAAGGTGGCAGGGCGGTTGAACTGCGAAATCATGAGCCGTTTGCTTTTGAGGCAAGCACTATCGATGCGGTGGTCTTAAGTCATGCCCATATTGATCATTCCGGCCGTTTGCCTTTATTAGCAAAGTTAGGTTTTGATGGCCCTATTTATACCAATAAAGCTACGGCTGAACTGTGCACTGTAATGCTAAAAGATGCCGCCATGCTGCAGCAGCGCGATAATGAACGGCTGAATAAGAAGCGTAAGAAACAACAGCTCGAACCAATCTCCGCTTTATTTGATCAACAAGATGTTGATAAGGCGATATCGCAGTTCGTGCCGCTCGATTACCAAGTCGAAAACCCAATCGTGCCCCATGTTAGTGTAAGACTGTTTGATGCTGGGCATATTTTAGGCTCGGCTATTGTTTCGTTACAACTAGGTGAGGGCAGTCAGCAGAAAACCATAGTCTTTAGTGGTGATCTTGGCCGTGCAGGCATGCCGATTCTACGAGACCCTACCTTAATTGATAATGCTGATTTAGTCTTAATGGAAAGTACTTATGGTAACCGTTTACACCGTAGTTGGGATGAAACCATTGCTGAGTTAAAACAAATTTTTGCCAAAGCGATAACCGAAAGTCGCGGCAATATATTGCTACCAGCATTTTCGGTGGGGCGAGCACAAGAATTGCTGTATTTATTTCATTTGTATGCCAAAGAGTGGGATTTGTCTCGTTGGAAAATTTGCTTAGATAGCCCGATGGCTATTGAGGCGACCCGAGTGTATATCAATAATTACCCGTTAATGGATGAAGACTTTAAACGCTTTACCCGCATGCATCCAGGTGAGCACCCACTGTTATCTAATGTTGAGTTTACCCAAAGCACCGATGAGTCAATGCTGCTGAACGAAGTACATCAGGGGCTGATTATCATTGCTGGTAGTGGAATGTGTAACGGCGGGCGAATTCGTTGTCATTTCGAACATAATTTATGGCGCCCAGAATGTGATGTCATTATCTGTGGTTATCAAGCAGAAGGCACGCCGGGCAGAGCGCTGGTAGATGGTCAGCCTGAACTGACAATTCGCGGGAAATCGGTAAAAGTTGCTGCTAAGTTGCATACCATAGGCGGCTTGTCTGCCCATGCCGATCAAGCTGAATTACTGCGCTGGTATCGTCATTTTAATCATCAACCACCATTGATATTAGTCCACGGTGAAACCACGGCGCAGCAAGGGTTAGTGGATGCAATACAGCAAGATAAATCATCTGCCCCCCAAGCGCTTGCGATAGCAGCCCATGGCGATAAACTGGATTTAAATGGCCTACCACAACTGGTTTGGTGTTGAATGGCGTTATCCAGCGGTGCTGTAATTGAGCAATGCTGTCATTGAGCAATAGTGTTTTGTGCTGACGTTGACTGCGAATGCACATTAATACATATGTTCATTACAGCCTTTCCCAATGACAAATTATCATTGTTGTTGCTTATGTCATTGCCACATGGATGATTATCAAGACTATAATGTCGCTATCCACTTTATCTGCGAAGCTCACTTGTGAAACATTGGTTTTTTTCAAAACAAACATTGCCGTTTATATTGTCATTGCTCTTTATTGGGCTAATGACCACCATTGCTATTATCTACAGTAAAAATAATTTCGTGGTTGACTCCAACCTAGATCGTCTCGTTCAACAAAATGCCCCATGGAAGGACAACTTAACTAAGACGGTAAATGAATTTGGCGACTCTGAAAATGGTCTGGTCATTGTGGTTTCTGGTGACAATCATCAGCAAGTACAAACTATGACTGAAGCGCTACAAGCAGACTTTTCTGCACAGCCCTTATTTAACGACGTATTTGCGCCAGCAACCTTGCCATGGCTTAAGCAGCAAGCCTTGTGGTTATTACCCGAGCAAGACTTTATTGATTTTAATGCCAATGTTGCCAGCATAATGCCAAAACTTCAGGCGGTCATGTCAGTTGAAGCTAATGGCACTACTGGGCAAAATGATGCTGGGATACAATTATTAGCACAATTAAATCATGCTATTGAAACTGATGACATTAAAGCCGCGAAGCTGTTAATTAACGTATTAAACCAACTGGCGGCAAAGCAGGGCAGTGTTGACTGGTTTGAGGTATTGATGCCACCAAGTCGTGGTACTATTTATCAAATTATCACCTTAAATGCACAGCCTCAAAACGATCAAAAACAGCCGAATAAATATATCATCGAAACCGCACAAAATATTATCCATCAATACAGTGATAATGACGCAGTGCAAATTCGCATTACTGGTCAGACGGCGTTGGACTATGATGAAATCAGTGACGCCAATAATAGCGTAACCTTAGCGGGGACCATGTCGCTGATAGGCTTGATTGTAGTATTGGGATTTGGTATTCGCTCTTTGCGCATAATCGTTGCCAGCTATGTGGCCGTGATTATTGGGTTGGTGTGGACGCTCGCACTTGGATTATTTTTGGTTGGTTCATACAACACCATTTCCATTGTATTTTTGGTGATGTTTATTGGTTTAGGTGTCGATTTTGCGATTCATTTTTGTCTGCGATTACGAGAAGAGCAAGCACTACAGCCTACCAATTATGCCAGCTTGATTGCGGCAATTCGCGGCACTTTTACGCCACTTAGTTTGTGCGCATTAACCTCTGCCATAGGGTTTCTTGGCTTTTATCCTACAGCTTATACCGGGCTTGCTGAATTAGGGGTTATTTCAGCGGCGGGGATGGCAATGGGGTTGCTGGCAACCTTTATCGTTATTCCGACTTTTTTCTTTATTTGTGGCTATCCTCGAGCACATGGTTTTAAGGCTAACATAGCGACTGAAGAGGGTGATACTCAGTTCCAATATGCCAGCGACGATGATTTCTGGTTGCCTAAACATCACAAAATGGTAGTTTTTTTGGCCGTGATAGCCTTAGCTATTTCTGGCTATGGTGCCAGTAAAATGGAATTTGATTTCTCGACTTTGGTATTAAAATCGGTGAAGTCTGAATCGGTTAGAACCCTTGAAGAAATTCAACAACAAGGCTTAACCTCAAGCTATCAAATGATGATGCTAGCGACATCACCACAAGAAGCGGCCAAGTGGCAATCACAATTGTCTGGTTTAGCTGAAGTGAGCAATGTGATTTCAATCAACTCTTTTTTAGCCACTGATCGCGCGTCCAAACAGGCAGCATTGTTGCAAACATTAGCAGCCGCCAATGCGCCAATAGAGTCATTAGATAGCCTTGCAAGCTTGCAACAAAACCTAGTCAGAGCGGATTATGCCCAAGGCGTGATTGCGCAACGTACCTTAGATTGGCTTAAAAATAATGATGAATTCACCCTTGTGAGTCAAATTAATCAACATGCATTGGCGCCATTACAAGTTATGCAGCAAAGTTTAACTCAGTTATTGCAAGCCCCAATTCCAAGCTATGATGATATTCCTACGGTGTTAGCTCAGCGATATAAAAACGAGCAATATTTATTAGTGGTGGCTTACCCTGCTGGCGATATGCGTGATGTGAAACAGCTGGATAGATTTATTAAGCTTGTACAAGACGTAGCGCCCAATGCAACCGGAAGACCTGTAGCCGAGCAGCAAGTGGGTAATATTATTATTAACGCATTTTTGCAGGCAATCACTTATTCACTATTACTGATAGCCGTCATTTTGTTGCTAGCGCTAAAACATAAGCGCGATGTTATTTTGACTTTTATACCGCTGTTATTAACCACCTTATCAACTATGGCTGTTGCCCATTGGAGTGGACAGGCGCTAAATATGGCCAACATCATTGTCATTCCATTGATATTTGGCTTGGGGGTCGATAATGGTATTCACATCGTTGAGCGCTTTCGGGCGGTGGGATCTGCGAGGGCCTTTTATCAATCATCAACCCCAAGAGCGGCAGTACTAAGTTCACTAACCACAATGGCGACCTTTGGTTCTTTGTTACTGGCCGATCACCGAGGTATGTATAGCATTGGTTTTTTACTCACCATCGCCATCGGCTTTCTACTTTTCTACAGTTTAACGGTATTACCCGCTTTATTGTTTAGTGTGAAAAAGATGCAGCCCGGCTATTCGTTAAAATAAGCTTATTATGGTCTTTGCTTAAATTTTTATTATTTAAAAATGCTGATAGGGACATTGGCTTGTTTAATCCTGATGCAAATCTTAAGCGATACTCAATTATAACTAGCACTTAAGCTAAAAACGTAAGCAAGCCATTTTCATCGCCAATATTTTACTGTCGAATTTCTACATATCACCAGCGTGTTTTTTACATGTCACTTTTGCGCTTTATAAATAACCTCTGTGCCTAAAATTGTGAATTTGTAATACAAAAGGCTGCTATTCCTAACAGTGCTGATAATAGGTTGGTAACAACTTGTGGCGCCTTTGCTTACCTCTCAAGGGGTTTACGCTCTAATGTCGAACGAATGCGTAACATTTGCAAGCAAATAGACGGTAAATTAGCGAGTTTTTGCTGTGGTTTATATCATTTTGATCTAGATCTCAATTTACAAACCTGTACTATTTTACAATATTGTATTACTTATTAAGGCTGTTAATTGAATTTATACTGGGTACATGAGTGGCTTTTTAATTCGATGTATCATAGCTATGATGTGAGGGTTTATTGTAATGACTGCTAAAAATCTGCTTTTGTGTGGCTGTGTCGCTCTGTTTACTTGCTCTACCGTTTCTGCTGCATCATTTAACGTTCGTCAAGAATTTCGAGCTGAGTCTGGTGAGTCGACTCGGGTCAAAATAGGTAGCAGTATTGGTAATTTTAATTATAGTGGCGAGTTAAAATTTAAGCCTGTAGATGGTTCTGATAGGAAGTCTAGCCAAAATAATGGTTGGGAGTTAGGTTTAGATTATCGCTTTAAAATTAACGATAACTGGACCATAGTGCCAGGGATGCCCATTGAGGCCCGTGAAAAAGGAATGACCTATAAACCGCAAATTCGAGTAAACTATGCCGTTGACAGCATTCAAGGTTTAACCATTACAGCTCGTTATCGTCATGACTTTTATAGAAATAATTCCGATGTTGATAAGCAGCGTCATCGATTGACCACAGGTTTTGGTTATACCACTCACGATTGGAAATTTGGTTTTGAAGCTGATTTATATAAGGCCGTTGATTACAATATTTATGACAATGGTGATACCAATTATGAGTTGAATCTAACCGTAGCTCGTAAGATAGGCCAGTGGACACCTTATGTTGAATTTGGTGATATTAATGTCAGTAATGATAGCCCTGATCGTGAGCTACGTACTCGAATAGGGTTAACTTATAGTTATTAAGATATAATAATTTCATCCAGCGTTAGTGGTCATTTAGTTTTATCAATATATTCACTAAGCTTAGGAATGAAGGTTTATCTGCAAAGGTAAGCTTTCTGCAAACTGATATCGCTTTAGATAGTTATTGAAAAGTTAATTCCTATCACGACAGATAATTATTCTGATTAACCTTTAAAACTGAATCAGTTAAAAAGGGCGGTTAATGCTACTGGTGTTGATGACGTATCAGGTTGTGAAAATCGAGCTTCAAATTTATCGATAGTTTCAGGTTTGCCACACAAATATCCTTGATAGTGACTGCAGCCTTCTTTTGATAAAATCTGTCGCTGTGATTCATCTTCTACCCCCTCAGCTATCACGGTTAAACCCAAATTATGTGCCATTGCTATGATGGTGCGGACAATTTCTTGATCGCACTTATCTTCAACCAAACCATCGACAAAAGATTTATCTATTTTAAGTTGGAAAAGAGGTAATTTTTTCAAATATTGTAAAGATGAGTAGCCGGTTCCAAAGTCATCCAGTGAAAACTGAATGCCTAATGCAGCAATTTGGTTCATTTTTACTATGGTTTTATCGATATCATTTAATAGAATTGATTCGGTTAATTCTAGCTTCAGTAATTCAGGGCGAACCTTATGGTATGTTAATGCGGATTTTATTGTTGCGACAAAATTGTCTTGGAGAAATTGTCTCGCACTGACATTGATCGCTAAGGTGAGTGATTCAGTTGAGCTATTTTGCTGCCATAATTGCAGTTGTGCACAGGCGGCGTCTAATACCCAATGACCAATTGAAATAATCGAACCATTTTGCTCTGCAACGGGAATAAACTCTACCGGAGGAACAAGACTCCTGTTGGGGTGATTCCAGCGCAATAGCGCTTCAGCACCTAATGGATTGTTATGCTTGTCTACTTGAACTTGGTAATAAAGTTCAAATTGTTTATTTTCAATAGCATGATTTAATTCTGCTTCTAGCGCGACGCGATTAGAGATATTGGCTTGCATTTGGGGGTCAAAAAATCGCATTGAATTGCGGCCATCGTCTTTAGCTTTATACAAGGCGATATCGGCTTGTTTCAGTAATTCATCAACGGAGGTATTTTTGTTTTTAACTAAAGTAATACCAATACTGGTGCTAATGGAATAATCATGGTCATTTAGTTGATAGGGTAAATTAATTGAGGCGAGTATTTTTTTGGCAATATCTTTGCTTTGCGTGGCAGCTATAGTGGATTTACCACTTAATGCTTCAATTAAAATTACGAATTCATCGCCGCCAAAACGAGATACTGTATCGCTTTCTCTAATGCACTGTACCAGCCGTTTTGCCACTTTTTTTAGGAGTATGTCTCCCATATCATGGCCTAAGGTATCATTGAGGGTTTTGAAATTATCAAGGTCTAAAAACAGTAATGCCCCTTTTTGGTTATGACGGCTGTTTGTTAATAAAGAATGATTGAGGCGGTCCATAAGTAAACGACGGTTTGGCAGTCGAGTTAATGGGTCAAAATAAGCTAAATCGGCAATTTTTTTCTCAGCTTGTTTATTAAGGGTGATATCACAGATGGTGCCGACATAATTGGTAATGACAGAATTATTATCAGTGACCGCAGTGATAGTGAGCTTTTGTGGGTAGATATCGCCATTTTTTTTCTTATCCCACACTTCACCCTCCCAATAACCGTGCTCTTTGATTATTTTCCACATCTGTAGGTAAAACGGCTTTTTGTGTTTGCCGGAAGATAAAATACTCGGATTTTGACCAAGGACCTCATCGGCATCATATCCGGTAATCCTAGAAAAGGCGCGATTTACGCGTAATATTTTGTTATTGGTATCAGTGACCAGCATGCCTTCTTGGGTTTCAAAAGCGGTTGCAGCAATCCGCAAATCTTCATGCGTTTTTCTCAGGCTACTATCACGGTTAAATAAGTTTCTTAGGACCATTGTGGCTGTAATGCAGCCTGACAAAATCGTAAATAGTGAAAATGCAGTAAATAGGATCCACAATGTAGTTTGTGACTTTTCACTTCTTTGTTGAGCCTGTATTACTAAATTAGCCGCTTTGTTTGAAGAGTAGTCAACGATATAGTCCATTCTATTCATTAAAGCTTGATACAAGGGGGTAGCCTGATTTTTTATCAGTTTTTCAGCATTTGTAATGTCATGGTTTATAAGCAATTCAATAATATCTTGTTGAATGCGCTGAAGCTGTAAAGTAAATGAAATTGCCTCAGTGACTTTGGTCATATCACCTAAAAAATTTGTTTGGATGATGTTTAAATTATCAGCCAATGTAGTTTGTATTTTGTCGGTCTCAACAACAAAGGTGTCACGCCTAATATTACTTTGCTCAATGAGGCCATAGAGTAGCTGGTTTCTTAGGGTTGTAATTGATTGTCGTGAAATACGCGCAGCGGCGTTGACTTGAAAAGGGTGTTGGTAGATTTTATTGGTTTGAGAAGTAAAGTCATGTATCTCATTGTTTAATTGAAATGCGAATGACAGCAAACCGGCAAAAACAAAGGTATATCCTGACAATGTAATCAATAAAAGTTTGGCATAAGGCCTTAAAAATTGTCCTAATGACATAAAGCATCCCGAATCCATTCATAAGCTTATAATAAACTATAGTCGCAACTACCTCATTATGCGGGTAATTCACCAATAATATTTAAAAAACTCGAGCTAGCGCTCATTTGCATTTCAAAATCGCTTATATTTTCCTAAACCAGTGATGAAAAACTTAATCTAAATGAGCTTTATGCCATTAGTTATACTTTCTTATGTCCAACTATTCTGTTAAATCACAAATAATAACCACTAGGAAATATTGCTTATTTCTATGCTGGCGACTTGGTTTCTTCCATTCGATTTAGCAAGATACAGTTGCTTATCAGCAAGTTCCAATAACATACCTTGCTGCATTTCCTTATGAGGTACAACGGTAGCTACGCCTGCACTGATGGTGATGTAGTCTGATACATTTGAAAAGCCGTGTTCGATTTTTAGGGCGTTGATGTTATCGACAATTGATTTGGCTTTATGTTCAGCGCCACAAAAATCAGTTTGTGGCAAAATACACACAAATTCTTCACCGCCGTAACGTGCCACTAAATCACAAGGACGTTTCAGTGTCTGTTGTATTGTTTTGGCAACCTGGGCTAGGCAGTTATCTCCTTGCTGGTGGCCATAGTTATCGTTGTATTGCTTAAAGACATCAATATCTAACAGGATGATGGAAATAGGCTCTTTTTCACGAACACAATGGCGCCAATTTGCGGCAAAACGCTGGTCAAACTGGCGTCTGTTAGCGACACCCGTTAACGCATCGTACATGGCAAAAGAGCGCAATAAATCCGATTGCTGTTTGAGCCTCAATTGATTTTTAACTCGGGTTTTGGTGATGATGGGGTTAATAGGTTTATGAATAAAATCTACTGCGCCAAGTTGAAGTCCTTTTACCTCAGTGGCTTCTTCAAAATGAGCTGTAATAAATATAACGGCGATATTGGCCGTGAGTGGATTCGCTTTGAGTTGTTTGCATACTTCAAAACCATTTACTGTCGGCATTTCTATATCAAGTAATACCATATCTGGTTGTAAACCCATGCATACGTCGATGACTTGATCGCCATCGGTCGCCATGAAAATATCATAGTCTTCTTGCAATAATTTTTTAATTATTTTGACATTAACAATTTGGTCATCGACCACCAAAATTTTGCCTTTAACGTCATGTTGGGACACAATGAGGTCTGAAATTTCCATTTATAACCCTTCTATAATCCCATTTACGCGAACTAATTAGGGCTGCTAACACAGCGCTACTGTTAGTCGAGTAAATGCTGATTTTCTATTAGTTTAATAAGCTCAATCCTTGCTCTACTAAATTAATATTAGCAAACATCCTTTAAAAAGCATCAGCGTTAGTTATGTTTCGGCGAAATAGCGGTTTTAACTAATCCCATAAGAAGCGTGATGGTTTAGTTTTACCGAGTGGTTAGACTGTTGTTAGCTCTTTATTGATTAGTTCAACTGTGGTGACTTCACATTAGGTATCTCGAGATAGCGGTAATATCAGTAGCGATACTTTTTAGAACTTAAAGTGAGATAAAAATCCTATTTTTGAAATTATATGGGGTATTAAAAGCTTAATCCAATGGAGGAAATGCTTATCAATCAGTGAACGTTTTTGTACAGCTCAATAGACAGAAAAACATCTAAATCACCTTTAACTAGCAGGCAAAGTAGCAGAAAGTGGAAGATCAATTTGTCAGTGGCATTATTGCTTGGTAACAGTGGCAGTAATTGTGGTTATTGCTCTATTAAATGAACCTAATGATGGTTAAATGAATAGGTTCATTTCGCATATTTTCTATTTAGTTTTTATTTATGAGCATTTAAGCACTTAATTTAGCTAGAAATTAATTTAACCTGTTTAAGCATTTAGTCATGGTTTTCAAAATGAGTCGCTTGCAAAAAATGACGCTCTACCGCAGCTTGGTAGGGCGCATCTATGCCTACGTAAGCGGGACCAAAAGCCTGTAAGCCTTTTTCGGTGACAAACTCTTTTGGTGCTGGCAGTACTATAACGGCAACATTGACGCCATAACTGACATTGGGGTTAGTGATAGGGCTATTGCTATCCATGTCTAGGCAGCAAATTAAATCAGGAATAGTGACATCAACAACGCCATTTAAGCGACTGACTAAATTCTCATTTTTTACTTCAATATGGTAACGGTCATTGAGATGTTGGCCTGTGCCTTCAATAAATATGTCTCCAAGAGTGAAACCGTCTTGGGTTTTAAATTGATATTTGGCAATCGAGCCTCTAAAGGCCACATAGCCACCACCATGGCTGGCAATGGCATCGGCGATATCTTGGTTGTTTTCTTTGGCTAACCGGTAGGCTTTACCTATTTCAAGTGACTTAGATATGGTGCCTTTAATCACCGCATCTTTAACCTGCTCAATGGGCATCGCATGATCGATAGCAGCAATGTCGTTACGGCTTATCATCGATAAGGCTCTTACCACGTTTTCGGCGCGTAAATCATCAATAACATTTTCACAAATAAAGCATTCGCCAAACTCGTTGGCGGTGACAATGGGCGCAGCAGGGATGTTATTGAAATAGTAGGTTGAATGGGTTATTTCAGGTACCGCACGACCTGCCACATCGGCGTCAATAATATAGCCATTAGCCATGGCGGCCACGTAAAACGAAATAGCGGTATTTGAGCCGCCTAATTCACAGCAAATGGTGCCATAAAACTCATCGCCAGTGTATTTTTCTAACCGTCTAAATGCGGTCATAATCGAGGAGCTGCTGCTTTTAGGTAAGCGGGTATATTGCTGTTCTTCTTCAGGTGTCATTGGTGATAATGCCCCTAGCATATAGGGGGTGCAAATCTTTTTGCCCTGGGGCACATCATCAACACTAACAAGCTTAAATGTCTTACCTTCAGCCAGTGCTTTATCAATATAGTAAAAGCCTTCATCTAGCTCACCGCCACCGCCTGTGCCTAATATAGCGCAGCCGTGCAAGATATCTGATAGGTCAACTCTTGTTAGTGTTTTCATAAATAATAGCTCTTAAACTTAAACTTTTTATGGTGTTGATCTTATGCCAACGCTGCAAAATTTGTGTTCCATTTGTGCCGCGAAGCAAAAACATTCCTATGTATTTACTGGCTTAAGCAATGGATTTTTTTGCAAAAGCTTGCATCAATAAATAGTAGGTTGGCGCGGTGACTAAAATGGCGTCGCATACTTCAATACCTGTGATGGTGATTAGGCCATGATTGGTCAGCATTGAGGTTGCAATTCCCACAGCCCAGGCGATAACGGCAAGGTAATTAACCGCCGCAACTTGGCTTAATTCACTTAACAGGTAAGATTGTTTATTACGTACGATGAAAAAATCCACCACATAAATCGCCGCAACAGGGGTGAAGATAATCGATAGGCTAAATAAGAAGTCAGTAAAATTAGCCAGTAAATTAAATGAAGCGATAATCGTGCCTAATACGCCTGAAACCACGATGATTTTCCATTCTTTCCAGCTAATATTTATGGCGTTAAAACCCAGCGCGGCGCTGTATAAATTGACCACGTTGGTGACCCAGCTCGACATGATGAGCAAGATAAACGCTAAAGTGCCGATGCCTAATGTGAGCATGACAGCCAGAATATCACTTTGTTGCACCGCAATACCTGCCATGGCTGCAGCGATATAAACGAAGCTGTTGAGTACTAAAAATGGCAGAAATGAAGCGATAATGGTGTCATTGGTGGTTTTTGCAAACCGGCTAAAGTCAGGCATTAATACCACGCTGACAATAAAACTGCCGACAACGGCTGATACCGCTTCACCAAAGGTGAGTTCAATGCTGTTAAACTGAGTAACTGCATCTGGGGCGATGACATAACCGACACTTTTATAGAGCATATAAGCCACTAACATAAATAGAATCGGCACGAATAAACTGGACAGCTTTTCAATCAGCTTAAAGCCCCAAATAGTGGTGAGGGTAATTAACATTCCGGCTGATACTTCTAATAGCCACAATGGCACTGTCACAGTAAATAACTGTTGAAACAGGGCTTGAGAGACTTCGCTAAACAGATTGATGTTAACCCCATACCAACCCAGTAAAGATAATACAAACGCAAGGCTGAGCAGGTTTGCTCCTTTGCGGCCAAAGACAAATTTCATGGTCATGCATGAGGTTAGGCGGTTGTGCATGCCAACTAAGCCAGTGACAGTGCCAAGTACTGACAAAATAATGCCGCCAATAATAAAGGCGTAAATACTTTGGCTAAGGCCTAACGCGCCGCCAAGCTCAAGCCCGGTGATTAGACCCGGCACGGCAAATGCCAATCCACCGTTTATCATGCCAATGCGCACGCCGCCGACGGTTTTATCTTGCGGCACGGGGCGAGTGGCATAATCATCAAATAGATCATTGTTTGCACTATTTTTAGAGCTATATTCAGAGCTATATTCAGAGCTTGGCTTAGGGCTGTGTTCTTGGTTGTTTCTTGCGCAGTATTCAGCGCTAGGTGTCAGACGGTTAGGCATAAGTTCTACTTGTAAAAATAGGCCCCTAATCTAGAGGCCTGTATGGGAGTGACGATGTCTTGCCTTAGAAATTATAAATCGCTTCGATACCATATGTTCTCGGTTTATTAGGCATGCGGGCTAAATTGGTTACGCCATCACCATAAAAGAAGATATCTTCAATGGTGCGCTCGTCAGTTAAGTTATTGACATATAGCTGCACTGTCCAATCGTCAGACTTCAAACCGACCCCAGCATTAATTGAGGTGAAGGTTGACGAAGTAACATGTGGGATTTCAATATCAAAATATTGTGGCCCTTGCACCTGAATATCAGCTCGAGATACCAGTGACCAGTTTAAGCTAATAGGGAAATAATGATCTGCAGATAAACTATAAGTATATTCTGGCACCCATACTTGTGATTCACCTTCAAGCTCAGGTCTATCTGTAAACTCTTTTATTTCTGAGTCAATATAACCTGCATTAAAACGTACATTGAGGTTTTCTGTCGCAGCCCAGCCTAATTCGATTTCAGCGCCTTTAGTGAGCACGTCATCAATGGCGAGGTTTTCAAGGGTAAAGCTGTCGACATTAAATTGGGTAATTTGTGCATCAGATTGGGAGATGACAAATAACGCGCCGTTTAAGGTTACTTTATTTGAGAATAGGGTGGTTTTAAAACCCGCTTCGTAGCTGTCAGACACTTCCTGATTGTAAACACGGTTTATGCCTTCTGCGGGCTCGTTAAAGCCGCCACTTCTAAAACCTTTTGAATAACCGGTATAAAGCAGTAACTCCTCATTCATTTGATAAGCTAAAGTCACCTTAGGTTGCCATTGGCTAAAGGTGTCCTCTGCAAACGTATCAACAGGGAAGTTAGGGTCGTAAGACTCACGTTTGTCGCTATCAAAACGTAGCGCTGCCGTTAATTCTAACTTGTCAGTAATGTCGTAGTTAATTTGACCTGATAATGCCCAGGCTTTGCTGCTGTTTTTATCGGCGATGGTTAGATACATCATCTCATCGGTAAAATCGTCTCTGTCTAGCGGCACATCGCCTAAGAAGTCGTCAAAGAAGTTAATGGTGTTGTCACGTTTCTTGTCTTGATAGAAAGCTGACACTGCCCATCTTAAATCCTGATCACTTTGAGAAGTAAAGCGTGATTCAACCGTCAGTGATTTCACATCAAATAAGCCTTCAGTGCCAAAAGGGGCACGGAAAAAATCATCTTCATCAATAAAGGTCGGGTCGGCGGAGTAATCGCCATCGTAAAAGTGTTTGTTTTCAGAGCTACTGTAAGCAGTGATAAAGTCAAAGGTACCTAAGTCATAATGCTGGGTAAGTTTGGCGCTGACTTCATATACATCACGTTGGTCGTTATTACGGATGTTTTGCGAGGTGCCAATATCAAAGTCTTCCGCGCTGTCTTCAGTGACGCCTTGATAATAAGCAAAGCCGGCATCGCTGGTGGTGTAACGGCCGCGCAGGTTTAAACTGGTGTCGTCTGTGAGATCAAATTCAAGCTGGGCAAACACTGAGTCTTCTGAAAAGTAATCTGCTGGCTCATCTAAAAACACATTATCAATTAAGCCATCAGAGTTTTTGGTATAACCGCCAACACGGAAAAATGCGCTGCTGTCATCATTAAGCGCGCCCGATACCACGCCATTTAAATTATAGGTATTGCCGTTACCGTATGAGCCTTTAATGGTGCCTTCTAACTCTTCGGTTGGTTTTTTGGTGGTGACAATCACTGCGCCGCCAATGGCGCCTTTACCGTAAAGTGCACCCTGTGCACCGCGCATGACTTCAATACGCTCAATGTCGACTAAATCTTGGTTAATAAATTCTAAATCGGGTGCGGTGACCCCATCAACCACAAAAGCCAGCGGCGCATCGCCCACTTGCGGGGTAATTAAGCCGCGGATAGTGATACGGGCAAGGCCTGGTCTGAAGTTGTCCAACTGGCTTAAATTAGGCGTGAGATCGGCAACATCTCTGAAATTTTCAATACGCTGGTTTTGGATCATATCAGCACTAAACGCGGTTACCGAGTCTGGTACATTCTGTAAGGTTTCTACACGGCCACGAGCACTAATCTCGATGCGCTCTATTCCGCTAGTGGCTTCAACAGTTTGTGGCTCATTGTTCTCAGCGTGGGCTGAACTAACAAGCGATAAACCCACCGCAGTGGCTAATATTGATTTTGCGAAAAAACGACGATTAGTATGACTCATATTTTGGCCCTCATAGGCTTCCTTGCATAAATATGTAGTTATTATGCATTTGTGTGATCCGTTATAACCATTGTGGGACTTTGGCAGAAAATAATATTTTGTAATGCAGCAAAAATGCAGTAAAAATTTGTCGCTTTGAGAGGAAACACGGGACATTTTGCAAATTAATCATGGATAATCCACTATAGGTAGCGAAAACCATAGATAAAATAACACTAGGTTTCTGAAAATGAAAAAGAAAGTAAAGATTGATAGTTACAACAAAAAAATATTGGCGACCCTACATCTTGAGGGGGATTTGACCAATATTGAATTAGCTGAAAAAGTAAACCTTTCACCTAGTGCTTGTTTTCAGCGAGTTAAATCGTTAAAAGAAGCCGGCTATTTCAGAACCTTTCATGCGGATGTGAATTTAGAGCAGATTTGTGAGCACGTGATGGCCTATGTGGAGTTTACCTTAACCGATAACACAGCACCGTCGCGGCGACGCTTTGTTAGTGCTATTCAAGATATTCCAGAATTTATGGATTGCATGCAGCTTGCTGGTGATGTGGATTATATGTCGTTAAGTTGCTTTCCCAATATCAAAAAACTCAATGAGATCTGTACCGAGCTTTCAGACAGATCAGAGCTAAGTATCAAAAATATTAAGACCCGTATCGTACTTGAACGCAGTAAGTGGTTTTTAGGCTATCCGTTATCAAGTTTGAAGTGGTTAGATGATAATGGTCAAGATGTAGACCGTGGCGCTGAGTAAGCTTAATAGCTATGCAGTGATTTTTTGTTTGCTATATAAAACAGTGATAAAAGTATCATGGTTTTAATAAAGAAAAGGCCTGTATCGACAGGCCTTTTCGCTAATGAGGTTTTGGGCTTAGTTTACTTATCAAATCGATTTTGCAGGTAATCAAATACCGCACGAATACCAAAAGCTTCACCACCCACAGGACGACCCGGTAATTTACGGTTATTCCATGCCATCACATCGAAGTGACTCCAGCTAATATCTTTATCAACAAAGGCCTCAAGATAAAGTGCTGCGGTAATTGCGCCGCCAAATGGAGTTTTGCCGCAGTTGGCTAAGTCAGCAATATCACTACAGGTTAAGTCATAATAAGGTTTATGCAGTGGCATGCGCCAAACTGGGTCGTCTACAGATAAACCCGATGCGGTAATATCGGCGGCCACTTGGTCATCGTTACTAAAGAACCCCGGCAGCTCGGTGCCTAAAGCAACTCGCATAGCCCCTGTTAAGGTGGCAAAATCAATCATTAGCTCAGGTTTGTCGTTATTGGCTTCAGCAAGGGCATCACACAATACTAAGCGGCCTTCGGCGTCAGTATTATCAATTTCAACGGTCAGCCCTTTGCGGGTAGTAATCACATCACCGGGCCTAAAGGCATTGGCTGAAACGGCATTTTCAACCGCAGGAACCAATACCCGCAGACGAATAGGTAAGTTGCTCGCCATAATCAATTGCGCTAAACCAATAACATGCGCTGCGCCGCCCATGTCTTTTTTCATAAAGCGCATGCCGGCGCCGGGTTTTAAATCAAGGCCACCAGAGTCAAAACACACACCTTTACCTACTAGGGTCACTTTAGGAGCCGATTCATCACCCCAAGTTAAGTCGATTAAGCGCGGAACATTTGCGCTGGCGCGGCCAACCATATGAATGGTCGGGTAGTTTTGCTCAAGTAGTTCATCACCGACAATTTGGTTGAGCTTAGCGCCAAATTCTGTCGCCATGGCGCTCATGGTCTCAGCTAAGTGTTGCGGCATCATATCGGCGGCGGGTGTGTTAACCAAGTCACGGACTAATGACACTGAGCGGATGAACTTATTAGCTTCATCAGCTTGCGCACTAGTCGGCACAATAAGCTGTGGAATTTGCTTGTCGCTTTTTTTGTAGCGATCGAACTGATACGCCCCTAAACCCCAACTAAATGCGGCGGTTTTTATCTGCTTGTCATCCGCGTTTAATTGGTATTGACCTGCGGGCAGTTGATTAACCAGATCGCCACACAGCCAATAAGAGTCATCTTGGTTACTCACAAAAATAACTTCAGCTAACTCACCTTCGGTATTAGGAATTAAGCTCATGCCTTTACCTGAAAACTGGGTGGTGGTGAGCCAGTTAGTAACATTTTTAGACTGCTTATCGCGCCACTGTGCAAATGTTTCGCTATTGAAAATAGACAGGGGAATGCCTGAAACACCTGAAATAATGATATTGCTCATAGTAGGACTCGTTGATTGCGATGAGTTTAAGGATATCCCTAAGAGTATCAGGCTGATTTGATTCTAGAAAGCATAGAGATGGTTTTAGTGTGCTTGTTTGCTGCAATAGATGACTATAGTGGAATGGCGCGACTGAAATAGGCGGTTATGAGCTGAGGTTACGACTACTTTTTGGCAAAGTTATTAGGATTGCTAAAAAATAACCGTGGTAGTTGCTTATTAGTTTAGCTACTGGCTATTGTCACTTATCAGTTAGGCTGTGGCTATTTGGGTTAACTGGTTTTGTTAATGGCGTTTTTTCGAGCATTGGCTTTGCGTTCGGACATATTATTGAATGAGCTTGGCAGCACGTCAACGCCTACCATTTTGCCGAGTTTTAATACCAAAGGAATAGTAATAGGGGCAAAAGGTAACACCGCGAAAACCCCTAAGCCCAAACCTTTGAGTAAGTCGGCAAATTGTTTATTGGCTTCGGCTAATTCATCCTTGTTGGCTTGCTTGCAGGTATAGCGTTTATAAGTCACCAGCATGGCTTTGGTTTCTTGCTTTTCTTGGGCTAAGGCCTGTTTTACCACCAACATATCCAGTTTTACACGTAGCCAAATGCGCCGTCTTCCAATACGGATAACGCGAATAGGGGCCTTGTGTAATAGCTGGTAGATACTCATGGGCGCGATTGTCGCATAGTGGCTGTAGTTAACCTATTTATTAAAGTGAATAGTTACATTTAGCTGATCTCGATGAGATCAGTGTAGTTGTTTTTAAGCATAATCTAATAATATAGACTGACTTTTTTAAAGATTATGCAAAAGTAGGCCAATTTAGCTGGCTTGACTTATCTTGTTTAAATGCGAGCTTATATTTAGCAGCCGCGGTTTTAACAGGACTAAAGCTGCGCATTTTAACTTTAGCGGGCTAATTTATGCTAAAGTAAGGCGCTTATCTTTTTTATCTTCTTCGGTAAATAGACAACCTCATCTTGTGCTATATGAGTTTTCAAAAGCGTTAGCAATGATTAATTCATTAAGTGCTCACACTGCTAGTTATATGAACTTCCCATAATTCTGTAGCTAAAACCTTCGTAGTGGATAAATGAGTATGCAATAAATTTCCCCTTCAAATATTGACACTTTATCGTCTGCGACGCTTTTTTAAGCTCGGTCACCGTAAAGTTCTTCCATTTATAAAACTCTATGTTAATTAGGCCGCGTTGTTTACGACTGTCGCATTAACCAGAGCAGATCCCACCTCTAATCATTAGAGCAACTGGCCATTGGCAAAATAAACATTCGTGTATGCAGTCACATAGATCCATTGATATAACAAGGAACGATGACATGAACACGTTAAAAGTAGGAGTCATAGGGACTTCAAGAAAAGTAGACGAAAAACGCTTTCCCATTCACCCAGGACATTTACTGCGCATTCCGCAAGCGCTTCGAAAGCAACTCATATTTGAGCAAGGTTATGGCGAACCCTTTGGGATCTCAGATGCTGAAATTGCTGCATTAACTGGCGGTATTGCCACGCGTCATGAGTTACTGGCAAATATTGGTACGGTAATTATTGCCAAGCCGGTGTTAGAAGATTTACAAGAGCTGCGTGAAGGCGGCACTTTATGGGGTTATGTACATTGTGTGCAGCAGCAAGATATTACTCAAGCAGCGCTAGATCGCAAACAAACCCTAATTGCTTTTGAAGATATGTTTATTTGGTCGGCAACGGGGCAAATGGGTCGTCATACTTTTTATAAAAATAATGAAATGGCTGGTTATTGTGCGGTGCTACACTCATTACAACTTAAAGGCATTGATGGCCACTATGGCGATCAACGTAAGACGATTATTTTTGGCTTTGGCGCCGTGAGTCGCGGCGCGATTTACGCCCTTAAAGCCCATGGTTTTAAAGACATTACCATTTGTATTCAGCGACCTGAAGAGCAAGTGCGTGAAGAAGTATTAGATTGTAACTATGTCCGTATTCGCGCAGGCGAGACGGGCGAAGCCCGAATGATGGTGGTTGAGCATGATGGCAGTAGCAGGCCATTAACAGAGCTCATCAGTGAAGCCGATATTATCGTTAACGGCACTTTTCAAAACACTGCCAAGCCAACTAATTTCGTGATCGAATCTGAAGCAGAGTGCCTAAAACCCCATAGTTTGATCATTGATGTCAGTTGCGATGAAAAAATGGGCTTCTTTTTTGCTAAGCCGACCACATTTAAACAGCCAATGTTTAACTATAAAACGGTGGATTATTATGCGGTGGATCATACCCCGACTTACCTTTGGGAAAGTGCTACTCGGTCGATTTCAGCAGCGCTGATTGTGTATTTACCTGCAGTGCTAGCAGGGCAGAGCGCTTGGCAGCAAAATGAAACCATTCGCCAAGCGATAAACATTGAAGAGGGCGTTGTTTTAAATGAGGCGATTTTATCGTTTCAGCACCGTGAGGCAGAGTACCCTTACAAGATTAAAGATATTGAATTAAGCCTCGCCGTTTAACTATGGTCATTTAACTATAGTCATTTAACTATGGCAGATGTCATAAATAAATCTATATGTCGACTTAATCAGCAATAACTTAGCTGGTCATGTGCAAGCATGGCCAATGCTAAGCCTTTGATTATTGTTTAATGCAGGGGAAATTTTTCAGCTAATTAAGCAATAGTGACAATTAACCCAAGACTATTGCGCTAAAAACACCGATAATTCACCTCATTAGATATACCCGCCAATTTACAGCGCACGACTCTGGAACTATTCAATGGAAATCAAAGTTAATTTTCTCGACAACTTAAGACTTGAAGCCAAGTTTGACGACTTTACTGTTACTGCCGATCAGCCTATTCGCTACAAAGGTGATGGGTCAGCGCCAAGTCCGTTTGATTACTTCTTAGCGTCGTCAGCGCTGTGTGCGGCTTACTTTATCAAGGTGTATTGTAAAGCCCGTGATATTCCTACGGAAAATATCAAGCTATCACAAAACAACATTGTTGATCCTGAAGATCGTTATAACCAGATTTTTCAGATCCAAGTTGAATTACCAGATGATATTTCTGAAAAAGATCGTACCGGTATTTTACGTTCTATCGACCGCTGCACGGTTAAAAAAGTGGTGCAAACCGGCCCTGAATTTAAAATCGAAACCGTTGATGATTTAGCCGCTGACGCCAATGCCATGCTAATGGGTCAACCTGAAGGCGATACCAGCACCTACATCATAGGTAAAGACTTACCCCTTGAAGAAACCATCACCAACATGACTGCCATGCTAGCAGAGCTGGGGATGAAGATTGAAATTTCTTCATGGCGTAACATTGTGCCGAATGTGTGGTCACTGCATATTCGTGATGCAGCATCACCAGCCTGTTTTACTAATGGTAAAGGCGCGACGAAAGAGAGTGCGCTGTGCTCTGCATTAGGTGAATTCATTGAACGTTTAAACTGTAACTTCTTTTATAACGACCAGTTCTTTGGCGAAGAGATAGCTAATAGCGAGTTTGTGCATTATCCCAATGAAACATGGTTTGAGTTAGAAGAAGATGACTCGCTGCCAAGCGGCATTTTAGATGACTACTGTTTAGAGATTTATAATCCAGATGGTGAGTTAGCCGGTTCAAATCTGATAGATACCAACTCAGGTAACTTTGAGCGTGGTATTTGTACCATTCCTTATACTCGTCACTCAGATGGCGAAGTGGTTAATATCCCGTCTAACTTAATCGAGAACTTATTTTTAAGTAACGGCATGAGCGCGGGTAATAACCTAGCTGAAGCCAAGGTGCAGTGTTTATCTGAAATCTTTGAACGCGCGGTTAAACGCCAAATCATCGAGCAAGAAATTGTCCTGCCAGATGTGCCAATGGCTGTACTTGAAAAGTACCCAAGCATAGTAGCGGGTATTAAAGGTTTAGAAGAACAAGGCTTCCCTGTTGTGGTTAAAGATGCCTCACTCGGTGGTCAATTCCCTGTAATGTGTGTCACCTTGATGAACCCTAAAACTGGCGGCGTATTTGCTTCATTTGGCGCCCATCCGAGTCTTGAAGTGGCGCTTGAGCGCAGCCTGACAGAATTATTGCAAGGTCGAAGCTTTGAAGGCTTGAACGATGTGCCAAAGCCGACGTTCAATAGCATGACAGTGACAGAGCCTGAAAACTTTGTTGAGCACTTTATTGACTCTACAGGTGTTATCTCGTGGCGTTTCTTTAGCAGCAATCATGATTATGATTTCTGCGAATGGGATTTCTCTGGTACTACGGAAGAAGAAACTGAAAGCTTATTTGGCATCTTAGCGGATATTGGCAAAGAAGCTTATATTGCTGAGTTTGACCAATTAGGCGCAGCGGTTTGCCGTATCTTGGTGCCTGATTACTCAGAAGTGTATCCAGTTGAAGATCTTATTTGGGACAACACCAATAAAGCGCTGGATTACCGTGAAGAGATTTTAAACCTGCATGTGTTAACCCAAGAGCAGTTAACTGATTTAGTTGAGCGCTTAGAAGAAAGCCAACTGGATAATCAAACCGATATACCAACCTTAATTGGTATCGTGTTTGACGAAAACACCCCTTGGGGACAGTTAACCATCATCGAGCTTAAAATCTTAATCTATCTTGCGATAGGCAGACTTGAAGATGCGATGGATTATGTTGGTGAGTTTTTACAATACAACGACAATACAGTTGAGCGCGGCTTGTTCTATCAAGCGGTTAATGCGGTATTAGAAGTCACCTTGGGTGACGATTTAGCGCTTGAGCACTTTATCAATAACTTCAACCGTATGTTTGGTGAAGACAATATGAAAAACGTTGTTGGCAGTGTCACTGGTGAGGTGAAGTTCTTTGGTTTGACTCAAACCAGCATGAAGCTTGAAGGTATCGAGCCGCACCTTAGATTGATTGAAAGCTATAAAAAACTGCATCAAGCACGGGCGAATGCCGCTAAATAACGAATACAGTTAAAACCAATTTAACAAAGCCCATTTCATGATGGGCTTTGTTGTTTTTGTCATTTGTATAAAGGTAATAGCATTTATCAATAACACTATATGAGCTCATTCTGTTAACTTATGGCTGAAATATGATTGAGATAAATCGTATCAGTCAGTTAAAAGTGAAGGCTAAAGGAACTTAGATGGCAACATTATTTAGGCTATTAATGATTATCACCGCAGCGTTAGCAATTACCATCTTAGTCATTTTTGTGATGTCTACTTTAGTGGGTTTGGGCGTTCCAGAGCATGCAAATAATACCTTTGGCTATCTCATTTCAACTTGCTAGTTAATGTATTCGCATAATCGTTATTTTATTTAAATGTTATAACGTTCCGCTTCAACTTCTGTTTTATTGATTCTCATACGGCTAGCCAATATTAGCATCTCCTGCTAGGTTGAATACTGTACTCAATAATTCATCGCTACTTTTTGAATTATCTCGTTTAAGTTCTCGGACATAATAAGGATATTTTCATGCTTAAAACCCTCATCACAACTGCTATCACAACAGCCATAATGGCGGTTGCACTAGGTGCTTGCTCGAATTCCAGTAACTCCAATGATGTTAAACCACAAGCTGATCCAATTGATTTAGTTGCCAGTAATTCAGTGGCATTTGAAACTTACAATGCTGAAGAGTTTTATAAAACCACCAGTGTATTTGGCTCTTCAATTAACCATTTAGGCAATGCTGTTTTAGTCAGTAATGATGAAAGCGGTATTTTCAATGCTTATCGTGTGCCTGTTGATGGCAGCCCGTCAAAACAACTGACGTTTTCAACTAAAGAATCAGTATTTGTTGAGTCGTGGTTTCCAAAAGACGAACGTTTTTTATATAGCGCGGATAAAGGTGGTGATGAACTTAATCATCTTTATGTCCAAGAGTTAGATGGCACTGACGTGGATTTAACCCCAGGCGAAGGCTTAAAAGCGTCAGTAATGTCATGGCATGAAGATGAGCAATCTTTCTTTGTGGTAACCAATGAACGAGATGCTAAGTATTTTGATGTTTATCAATATAATACTGAAGATTACAGTCGCCAATTAGTGTTTAAAAATGACTCTGGTTTTAGTGTAGAAAGTGTGAGTCCAAATGGCCGTTTTATCGCGCTGAGTAAAAGCCATTCAAACAGTAACTCAGATCTTTATTTAATCGACCTTAGATTGAAAATGGCAAAACCACGCTTGCTCACTGAACATAGTGGTGATGTGTCTTATTCGGTTGATACTTTTTCTAAAGACAATAAACGCTTGTTGTATGCCACCGATGAATTTGGTGAGTTCAATCAATCATGGGCATATGATTTAGCAACAGGTGAGAGCACCTTAAGCTATAAGGCAGATTGGGATGTCAGTTTTAGTTACTTTTCAAAAGATGGTCGTTTTCAAATTACCGGTGTCAATGCCGATGCGCAAACACAGTTGATTATTACTGATTTAACCACTAATTCTGAACTGCAATTACCGACCTTACCCAGTGGTGATTTACGCGGGGTAAATTTCTCTGATGATTCAAGTTCAATGGTGTTTTACATTAACTCAGATACTTCACCATCAAACTTATATACCCACAAATTAGGTACAGACTCGATACTTCGATTAACCAATTCTGGTAATCCAAACATAAAAGAACAGAATCTTGTTACCGGTGAAGTGGTGCGTTTTAAAAGCTTTGATGGTTTAGAGATTCCTGCGATTTTATATAAGCCTAAACAAGCTAATATGAAAAAAGTGCCCGCATTGATTTATATCCATGGTGGTCCTGGCGGGCAATCTCGCAAAGGGTACTCTGCAACAGTTCAACATCTGGTGAATAACGGCTATGCCATCATTAAGATTAACAATCGTGGTTCAAGTGGATATGGTAAAACGTTTTTTCACTTAGATGATAAACGTCATGGTGAAGATGATTTACAAGATGTGGTGTATAACAAAAAATACCTTCAAACCTTAGATTGGGTTGATGCCGATAAGATTGGTGTTATGGGTGGCAGTTATGGCGGTTACTTAACAATGGCTGCGATGGCATTTACTGATGAGTTTAAGGTCGGAATTAATATCTTTGGCGTTACTAACTGGGTGAGAACCCTTGAAAGCATACCGCCTTACTGGGAAGCATTTCGTAAAAGTCTTTATGACGAGTTAGGGGACCCAACGACAGATAAAGAGCGCTTACACAATATTTCACCAGTGTTTTTTGGTGAACAAGTGAAAAGCCCGGTGTTGGTGGTGCAAGGGGCAAATGATCCCCGAGTACTAAAAATTGAGAGTGATGAAATGGTCGAGTCAATCCGCTCGGGCGGCACTTATGTTGATTACCTTGTGTTTGATGATGAAGGCCATGGCTTTAGTAAAAAAGCTAACCGCATTAGTGCTTCTAATAAATACCTCGAATTTTTAAATACCTATTTATAAGTTCCAAAGGTTGGCATAGCGTAAAAACAAAAAAGCCATTTGAATATTCAAATGGCTTTTTTATGACTGCGATATTACGAATAATCTTCGTTAATAAGGCTTATTTTTTTATCAGCGCTGCTGCTTCAGCTTGGCTTGCCATGTACTCATCAAACGTACCGTGGAAGCTTAATAACTTTTGGTCTTTCACATCAATGATGTGAGTTGCAAGCGATGATACAAATTCTCTATCGTGGCTAACGAAAATCAAGGTGCCTTCAAATTCTTTAAGGGCATTGTTCAGCGCTTCAATGGCTTCCATGTCCATGTGGTTGGTTGGCTCGTCCATGATGAGTACATTTACATCCATCATCATTAACTTACCAAATAATAGACGGTTCTTTTCACCACCTGAACAGTTACGGGCTTTCTTGTTGGCATCATCTTCAGTAAATAGAAGACGGCCTAACATACCACGGACCATTAAATCGTTATGTCTTGGGGTGCGCCATTGCGACATCCAATCAAATAAACTTAGATCATTATCAAAGTCTTTGCTGCTGTCTTGCGGGCAGTAACCGATAGCGGCATTTTCAGACCACTTAACCACACCTTCGTTATTGGTCAGATCGTTAACTAAACAGCGTAGCAGGGTAGTTTTACCGACACCGTTTTCACCAATAACAGCAAGCTTTGCGCCTGCTTCAAGGATAATGTTACCGCCTTGGAATAAGGTATTATCTTCAAAACCATGGCCAACGTCTTCCATGATAAGCGCTTGACGATGCATTTTTTTGCTTTCGTCAAAACGTAATGAAGGCGTCATGCGACTAGATGATTTAACTTCATCTAGCGAAATTTTATCAAGCTTTTTAGCACGAGAACTGGCTTGCTTCGCTTTAGATGCGTTAGCACCAAAACGGTTAACAAAGTCTTGAAGTTCAGCCATTTCAGCCACTTTCTTAGCGTTACCTGCTAATAACTGCTCTTGGATTAAGCCTGCAGCTTCAAGGAAGTATTCGTAATTACCAGGGTAAATACGCAGTTCACCGTAATCGATATCAGCCATATGAGTACAGACAGTGTTCAAGAAATGTCTATCATGGGAGATGATGATCATGGTGCATTTACGTTTGTTTAACTCATCTGCTAACCAACTAATGGTATGTATGTCCAAGTTGTTGGTCGGTTCATCAAGCAGCAAGATATCAGGGTTTGAGAATAAAGCCTGTGCCAGTAATACACGTAGCTTTTTACCGGGAGCGACTTGGCTCATTAAACCAAAGTGATATTCTTCATCGATACCGGCTTCAAGTAAGATTTCACCAGCGCGGCTTTCTGCACTGTAACCGTCCATTTCAGCAAACTCACTTTCAAGTTCACCGACTCTCATTCCGTCTTCTTCAGTCATTTCAGGCAAAGAATAAATGCGTTCACGCTCTTGCTTAACTTCCCACAGTTTTGGGTCACCCTGAATGACAGCATCGACTACGCTGTACTGTTCAAAAGCAAACTGATCTTGACTTAAGGTACCGACTTTTTGGCCCGGAGTAATAGACACGTTGCCAGAAGTCGGTGCAAGTTCACCACTTAGAATTTTCATGAAGGTTGATTTACCACAACCGTTGGCACCAATTAAACCATAACGGTTTCCGTGGCCAAATTTAGCTGAGATGTTTTCAAACAATGGCTCTGGGCCAAACTGCATGGTGATATTTGCGGTAGAAATCAAAGGAATATCCTGAATGGTTAAGTATGCAAAACAAAGCTCGATGTACAATAAAAAGGTACTTTGAGTTCAGCCAAGCTAAGCAGATAAACGCTGACCTTAAAAAGGCAGAGCATTTACGTAGGTAAAACAGCCGCGGATTATACAGACATAACTGCTCATATGTCGAGCAGCCAATGCAGTTAAAGTATATTTTTGGCCTGTTTAGTGCAATTTAACGGGCAAATGCTCAATAGTGAATGTTTTAAGAGGGGGAAATTACTGTTTTGCCTGTAAGTTTTTAACTAGTGGTTCACAGGAAAGCGGTTTTTGTTTTAAAGGCTTTGGCTTTGGCGCCGCTGCCGTTTTAGCTTGTTGCTGGCTTGCCGCTGCACGCTTAAGTTGCTGGGTCCACCAAGTTAGTTCTTCACAGCCATGACCTGATTTAATGGGCTGCTGCGCTTTACATAAGCTATCAGTTTCAGGGCAATGCAAGCGCACATGCATGTGAGAGGTATGGCCCCACCAAGGACGAATTTTTTGTAGCCAAGTATCCTTGTCGCTTCGTTCATTACACAGCTGCTGCTTGATGATTGGATTAACAAAAATCCGAGCGACCTGATTATTCTCTGCAGCGACTTTGAGCATGGTTTTATGTTGTTTTGACCATGCTTGATTAACGGTTAATTTATCAATATCAACCACAGACAAATGACGTGGATTTTGTAATTCTTGGGGCTTGAGTGGCGCCTCGGTTAGTTTTAGCCAAATATCCACATCTAAGCCTATTTGATGGCTGCTGTGGCCAAAATCAAATTGGCCGCCGCGGGGCATCGACATATCACCGATGAAAATATTATTGATCCCTTGCTGAGTTAGCTGCTTTGAATAGTGACTGACAAAATTCACGAGATTAGGGTGGCCATAAAAACGCTGCCGCTGACTACGAATAACTTGGTAGCCGTCACCCGTTAACGGCAGTGGCTGTGCGCCTGATAAACAACCATTAGCATAGCCGCCAATAGCTGCAACTTGCCCTTGATAGATGCTGGTGGCGAGCTCCCAAGGATTGGTTCTGGCCTGCAGTGGATAAATGCTTAACAAACTTAATAGCAGTAATATGGTGCTTAATCGTGTCATTGATAAAATTACTCATACAAGACTGTGAATTAAAGGTATAGGACATGAGCGAGTTAATTAGCGAATGCTTGATAATCAAATCACTTATGAGCTCAACAAAAGTATAGAAGGCGATAGGAATTAGGCGAGTGAATAGCGCGGATTAGTTTGAATGCTTAAATTCTTTTAAGTCGTAGCATTATGACACTAGAGCATCAGGCCTGCGAAGGGGGGGGAGCTCGCAGGCCTGATGTTGTTCTAACTTAATATTATCTCACTTAAAGGGAATGAGGATGACCGTTAACGCTTACGGATCATGCTGGTGTTAATATCCTTAAGGCTTTGACAGCCTGCCAAGGCCATAGTACGGACCAATTCTGTTATGAGTATACAGATGGCTTTTTCTGCGCCCGCTTGCCCGCCCGCAGCTAGGCCATAGGCGTATGCTCTGCCAAGTGATACCGCATTAGCGCCTAAGGCTATCGCTTTAAAAATATCGCTGCCGCGTCTGATGCCGCCATCGACGATGAGCTCGATGTCTGGACCGACTGCCGCTCGAATGTCAGCCACCATTTCAATTGGCGCAGGGGTACAGTCCAGCTGTCTGCCGCCATGATTTGAAATCATAATGGCCGATGCGCCAATGTGTTTAGCTTTAACTGCATCATCTACCGACATAATGCCTTTGATGGCAAAAGGGCCGTCCCATTGTTTAATCATCTTGGCGGCGTGATCCCAAGTGAGATTTCGCTCCAATAGATTACCCATATACTTAAGGAAGCTTTCGGTATCGCCTGTTGAGGGGGCTGCATTTAGATTAACTAAATCTTTGCCACCTGACATAAAGTAGTTTTTTACCCACAAAGGATGTTTAGCAAATTCCAATAGGCTTTTTAGGCTGAGGTTCATGGGTATGGTTAAGCCATTTTTTATGTCTCGCTCACGATTGCCGCCCACCACGGTATCAACGGTTAAACACATGGCTTGATATTTTGCCGCTTTTGCCCGCTGCATAATTTCTTCATTTAATTGCGGATCCGTCACGACATATACCTGAAACATTTTATTGCCATAACTACTGCTGGCGACCTCTTCAATGGTTTTGGAAGAGAAAGTGGATAAGGTAAACAAAATATCCTGTTTTTCAGCGGCTTTAGCGCCAGCGATATCTGCATCAGCATGAAACATGCGCTGCTGACCCACAGGTGAAATAAAAAATGGTGCCGACATGTCACAGCCCAGTATATGGCTGTGGGTATTGATGTCGGTGACATTAGTGAGACACTTAGGAATAATCTGATATTGATCAAAGGCATTAACATTGTGACTCAAAGACACTTCATCGTCAGCACCGCCTGCCATGTAGTCATACACAGGTAGGGGGAGGTTTTTATGTGCTTGCTGATGTAACTGCTCAATGTTAAAGCATTTTTCTAAAGACTTAGTTAATAACATAGTGGCTGCTCTATACAGGAGTTGATAACGGTTTGCCTTCAAGCATCGCAATAATATTTTGTAAGGCTTTGCCTGCCATTGCTTGACGGCATTCAGCCGTTGCGCTGCCAATATGCGGAGTTAAGGTGACATTTTCAAAATCAAGATAGCCAGAATGGAAATCAGGCTCACCATCAAATACATCTAATCCAGCTGCAGCAATTTTACCGTTTTTTAGTGCATCGATGAGGGCGTTGTCATCAATTAATCCGCCGCGGCCGGTATTGATCAAAATGGCGCCATCGTTGCAATTGGCTAAGCTATCAGCATTGATTATCTGTTGTGATTCAGGGGTGAGTGGGCAATGTAAACTAATGATATCTACAGACGATAACAAGCTCGCCAGACTGTCACAATAATGGGCCTGATAGTTTGCTTCGGCTTCGAGAGATCGTGAGCGATTATAATAATAAATATCCATATTAAAGGCTTTGGCGCGGCGCGCAACGGCTTGGCCTATGCTACCCATTCCCACAATGCCTAACTTTTTACCGTGGACTTGATTTCCCATCATGGCCATTGGGGCTTGTTTAGACCATTTACCGCTGCGTAAAAAGCGCTCATTTGCGCCAAGTCGGCGGCAAGTGGCTAGCAATAACCCAAAGGCTAAGTCGGCAGTATCTTCAGTGACCACCGGGGTGTTAGTTACCGAAATGGAGCGCGCTTTAGCGGCGTTAAGGTCAATATTATCAACGCCAATACCAATATTGGCGATTAATGTAATGGATGTCGGCAAGGTATTAATAAAATCAGAACTAACGGCATCTAATGCCGTTGTTAAGTACACCTTTGCACCTGTAAAAACAGCGTAATCACCTTCAAATACCCGCACTTCGATTGCGGAGCCATTAGCGCTAATTTGCGGTAGAGGTAATGGGCGAGAAAGTACAATAATATCAGTCATTATCTTGTCCTTTTTATTATTTTTATGGGCAATCAATTGGTTTTAGGTCTCGCTATTTCTGTCATGATTTTTGAAGCTAGTGATTGTTTAGAGTGCCAGTAGCGATGGTTTGTTTCCGCAACAAATGTTGCATTTGAGATGCTTCATGGTCGATATTGATATAAAATTTATAAGCTTAATTGGCTTGCTTTTGTGAACGATAATAACGTGTCTACTATAAATATCACTATTAATCGGTAGAAGAATAGTGTTGTTAAGTGGATAAAAACCTAGGCAGCATTTGTTGCTAGCGTGTGGTTTTTTTAGCCTTTGCCTTTGTAGGGACTATCACTTAATCTAGCCATGATTGACCAATAATAATAAGTTCGAATGAACAAGGACTCTCTGCACTATGTTAACAATTCAACATCTACATAATTGGCGCGCTGAATTACCCAGCGAAATACAGCAGCAAATATCCCACAGGCTTAGCTTTAAAAAATTTCGTAAAGATGAATTTATTTACAACTCTGGTGAAACCTCAAATTGTGGCTTTCAAGTGGTGTCAGGTAAAGTCAAGATTTGTAATTACAATAAAGAAGGTCGAGAGTTAATTGTGGCCATTTTGCATGCAGGTGATTGCTTTGGGGATATCGGATTAATCACCCGCTATAATCGACCTAACTATGCTGTGGCATGCACTGATGTTGAAGTTAATGTATTGTCACATAAAGACTATTTACATTTAAGCCAGCACTTTCCTGAAATGTCGATAGCACTAAACCGCTTTCTATGTACCCGCATTCAATACACTTTTGCCAGTTTAAATGAAGCATTATTACTGCCACTTTATGAAAGATTAGGTGCAGCAATTGTCAGGCTTGCCCTAAGTCGCGGCGCCAAAGAACTTGAAGCCGTCTCTTTACCTGATATATCACAAGAAATGCTCGGGCAAATGGTGGGGGCAACACGGCAAAGCGTCGGGCGTGAATTGAAAAAAATGCAGCAAGAAAACCTGATTCAAATTGAGTACGGTAAAATTTTTATTAATGATATTGATAACATGATCAAATTGTTTGATTTGAATTTGTCACATCAAGCCATAGTGCCGCTTTATTCGACAATGGCGGATACTGCCTAGATATTTGATTTTATTATATTTTATCATCTATTGTGTTAACAGTGCCTCGCAAGGTCTTATGGCTGATATTTGCTACACCTGTCATTGCAATTGAGTTTCGAACCAAACTCAGTGCTTCGCCTTAATTGTCACAAATGTGACAGAAATTAACAAATCATCTATGACAAAGTAGTTAACACTAATAATAAAAACGAGAGTTAACATGCCTAAATTAAGATCATCAAAAGTTGTCGACGGTAAAGGTGCAGCTGCAGCACGTGCACTTTGGTTAGCAGGGGGATTACAGCAAACAGATTTTGGCAAGCCCATGATTGCCGTGGTTAATTCATTTACCGAGTTTGTCCCAGGCCATGTACATTTACAAGACGTCGGCCGCCTAGTGTGTGAGGCTATTTTTGAAGCGGGCGGCATTGCCCGTGAGTTCAATACCATTGCTATCGATGACGGCATTGCCATGGGTCATGACGGTATGCTTTATAGCTTACCGAGCCGTGAAATTATTGCTGACAGCATCGAATATATGATTAATGCTCATTGCGTTGATGCGATGATCTGTATTTCAAACTGCGACAAAATCACCCCTGGCATGTTAATGGCGGGATTAAGGTTAAATATTCCAGTGATATTTGTCTCAGGCGGGCCTATGGAAGCAGGCCGCGTAGTTGAAAAAGATAAAGTTCAGCGTTTTGACCCCATTGATACCTATATTGCCGCTTTCAGTAGTCAGGAACTTGATGGTAAAAGTGCTGAGTTTTTAGAAAATCATGCCTGTCCTACCTGCGGCTCTTGTTCTGGCATGTTTACCGCCAACTCAATGAATTGCTTGGCTGAAGTGTTAGGGCTCGCACTACCGGGCAATGGCTCATTATTGGCGACTCATTCCGATCGTAAAGACTTGTTCACCCGTGCAGCTAAGCAAATCGTAACCAACACCAAAAAGTTCTATTTTGAAGATGACGACTCGGTGTTACCGCGCTCGATTGCCACTCGCGAAGCGTTTTTCAATGCGATGAAAGTGGATATTACCATGGGAGGTTCTACCAACACCATTCTACACTTGCTGGCTATGGCCCAAGAAGGCGAGGTGGATTTCAATCTCAGTGATATTGATGGCTTATCCAGAAAAGTGCCGCACCTTTGCAAGGTGTCACCAGCCACCAAAGATTACTATATGGAAGATGTTCACCGTGCTGGCGGCATGATGGCAATCATTGGCGAACTAGAACGCGCCGGATTAATTGACACCAGTGTTAAATCGGTTGGCGGCGGGACATTAGCGGAAATGCTAGCCTATTGGGATGTATTACGTACAGATAACCCAGAAGTGCATGAGTACTTTAAAGCCGCGCCTGGTGGCAAACGCACCATTAAGGCCTATGGCCAGTCACAGCGCTGGAAAGAGTTAGATTTAGATCGTGAAAAAGGCTGTATCCGTAATATTGATAACCCTTATAGCACCGAAGGTGGCTTGGCCGTTTTGTACGGTAATATTTCTGAAAATGGTTGCATAGTGAAAACCGCTGCAGTGTATGAACATATGCTGGATTTTACCGGAACGGCAAGAGTATTCAATCAGCAAGAAACGGCATTAACCGCCATTGATAATGGTGAAATTCAACCTAACACCATCATCATTATTCGCTACGAAGGCCCCAAGGGCGGACCTGGCATGCAAGAGATGCTTAAACCAACCATGAGCTTAAAAGCTCAAGGGTTAGATGCTAGCTGTGCACTGGTGACAGATGGTCGATACTCTGGTGCATCTGCGGGTCTGTCAGTGGGCCATGTTTCACCTGAGGCGGCTAATCAAGGTGCTATCGGGTTAATTGAAGATGGCGATCAAATACGCATCGATATTCCTAATCGTTCGATTAATTTACTGATCTCTGATACGGCATTGCAGCAACGCCATGATGCCATGAATGCGTTGCCAAAGGATCAAGCTTGGCAGCCCAATGAACCAAGAACCCGTGTGATCACCCGCGCGTTAAAATCCTATGCAGCGTTTGCTACCAGTGCCGATCGCGGTGGATATCGTGAGCTATAAATGGAGTTATTGATATGGCTTTAGGAATTATTGCGGCATTAGCTGTATTTATATGGATGGCAATGCGCGGCTATAGCATTGTGCTGGCCTCGCTAGTGTGTTCCACCATAGTGATTATCACTAGCGGCATGGCATTTGATAAAGCCATGCTGGAATATTTTCCAACCGGGGCACTGGGGGCATTTACATTTGCGGGACGGTTCTTTTTACTCTTTGCCGCAGGTGCGATGTTTGGTCGTTTATTGGCGGCAACAGGAGCGGCCAATAGTATTGCGAATAAGTTAGTCGACACCTTAGGCGCTGAACGTGTGCTAATTATTACGGTATTATTTTCAGCTTTGCTCACCTATGGTGGCGTGGTGTTGTTTGTGGTTATTTTCACTATGTATCCGCTTGGGGTGCAGCTATTGCAACAAGCGAATGTGCCTAAGCGGTTATTTACTGGTGCCATTGCCTTAGGTATTGGTACGTTCACCATGACCGCTATGCCAGGCTCACCGTCAATACATAATGTGATATCTTCGGTATCGCTAAAAACCGACTTATTTGCCGCAGCGGGATATGGCCTATTCAGTAGCGCCATTATGTTGTCTTTGGGGCTGTGGTATCTTGAAAAGCAGCGTCACATAGCCAAGGCCAATGGTGAGGGTTTTATCCCTTCTGAAAAAGATAAACTGATTTTAGCCAACAATAAGCAAATGGCGATGCCATCTTGGTTTCGTTCAGTCATTCCCATTGCCGCTGTGGTAATTTGTATTGTCTCTCCAAGGATCATCAGTGCTTTAGGCGTTAACGGCATTGAGGTTGTTGACTATGCCAACAGTCAGCCGATAATTTGGCCTTGTATGGCACTCTTGATTGGTATTATTACCACCATAGTGTTGTTTCCACGTATTCTACCCCGCAGTATTACCGAGCTTGGTCAAGGCGCTGAAGAGTCTATATCGCCGTTAATCGCGACTTCAGTTGTCATCGGTTTTGGTGGCGTAGTGAGCCATACCGAAACGTTTGCGCAGTTTTCCCAGTGGATCACCACCTTAGATGTCCCTGTGCTGCTGTCAATTTTTATTGCCGCAAGTTCAGTGTCTGCAATTGTGGGTTCGTCATCAGGTGGCTTGCAAATCTTTTTAGGGACTGTGGCGCCTGTTTATTTAGATAAAGGCGTCGATCCAGAGATCTTACATCGGGTTGCTGCTATGGCCAGCGGCGGGTTTGATAGTCTGCCTCATTGCGGCGCGGTAGTAGCGATATTGGCAATAACAGGGCAAACCCATAAAACGGCTTATAAAGATGTCGGAGTCGTGACTGTGGTGTTCCCCGTCATTGCCTGTTTAACCACAATTGGGAGTTATTGGCTGCTTAACACGATATAAGCAGTGGCCTCATAAGGTATGTTTATATGTTATGAGGCTAGGTTTTATGGCTTAATCTGTCTTTTGGACATATTGAGCCGAACAATGCCATTATCTTGAATTCATGACAGCCAAAGCTTGCAAAATCTTTTTAGCCAACCCATTTTAATAAACAAATCCTCGCTATAAATTAGTTGATATTTTATCCCACAGATATCCCAACCGAACAAATGTGGCAGTTTATTGTACAGCGCTAGCGTTACCCTCAAATTAACCCGTATTTCTTTACAAATAATTAACATGGGTTGAAAAATAATAATAGTCAATTTGGGGATTAACTATGTCAAATGTTCAAGCAAACGGAAATTTTAAAAAGTCGTTAATTGCGACAGTGCTGCTATCAATAATTCATGCGCCAGTAATGGCAAATGAGCCACAACAAGAACAAACTCAGTCAGAAAAAAAACAATTTGAAGTGATTGAAGTGACCGCGCAAAAACGCAGCCAGTCTATTAATGAAGTGCCTATGTCGATTTCGGCCTTTAATGCCGAGACATTAGATGAAATAGGTATCGATGACACCACTGATTTAGCCAATATTGTACCTGGGTTTAATTTCAGTGATAGCGCATTTGGGGCACCGGTTTATACCTTACGTGGGGTGGGTTTCAATGAGTCAAGCGCTCAAGCGACATCAACGGTTGGAGTGTATGTTGATGAAATTGCAGTGCCATTTCCTATTATGACCAAAGGCACTAACCTTGACGTCGAACGGGTGGAGATTTTAAAAGGGCCACAAGGCACGCTTTATGGCCGTAACTCAACGGCTGGCGCGGTCAATTATATTGCGGCGAAACCCTCTAAGGATTTTGAAGCCGCCATCAAAGCGGGTATTGCTTCTTATGAAACCATTTCTGCTGAAGGTTACGTGACAGGCGGAATTAGCGACATGGTAAGTGGTCGTCTGGCACTAAAAACGATTCAGTCAGACGAGGGCTGGCAGGAAAGCATTAGCCGTGATGAAACCTTAGGTCGACAAGATAAACTGGCTGTGCGTGGTAGCTTAAACTTTGACTTCAGTGAGGCAACTCAAGCATTGCTGACTATCGGTTATGCTAGCGATAATTCAGAAACAATTGCGCCGCAAAATATTGATTATATTCCCGGTAAAGCAGGGGGCGCGCCGTTTACTGTTTCGATATATCAAACCCAGTTAGATATGGCACAAAATCCACAGAATTTTACCGGCTTAATGGATGATAATGCCAAAGCAGATTGGACTGCTGGGCGCACACCGAGCCTTGAACACACCAGCACGAATGTGTCATTGAAAGTTGAGCATGACATTAATGATCAAACCTTATTTACCTCGCTGACTGGCTACTCAAAATTTGAAGATGATGGTTCAGAATACGAGCGAGCTGGTTTTGCAGGGGAAACCATTGCTAATATTAAAAATAACCCACTGAGTGCCGCTACTGAACAAGCCTTTGGAGCAGGATTTGACGGCTACTTATTAGGTCGTTATCAAAATGCCGCCGATTCCGAATACGTTACCATGGACTATGTTTATCAAAATGGTGAAATTGATTCCATATCCCAAGAGTTTCGAGTTAGCCAACAACTTGATAGCCTGGTGTGGATTGCAGGGCTTTATTACAGTAAAAGCGAAGTCGATTACCAAACCCAGCAGGATTGGGGCATAAGTAGTAACGTAAATATTCTGCCAATCCCTGGCTTTGGCTTTAATATTGCTGAAAATGATATTAATCAACAAACCACAACCGCCTCAGTGTTTGCCAGTGCTGACTGGTTTATTACAGATCAATTCACGCTTACCACCGGCTTACGTTATTCAAAAGATGAAGCGGATTTTACTGGCTGCTCAAGAGATGTTGATGGCGGTTTAGCTGATACTTTTTTTAATTTCTTTTTCGGAACAACGCCCACTAGTGACGTCATCAAAGGTGATGGTTACAACGCAGGCAGTTGCGTTACGGTATTAGATTTTGGAACGCCAGAGGCGAGTGTTGGGGAGGTTAGTGACACATTAAGCGAAGACTCACTTTCATGGCGCCTAGCTGCTAATTATGAGTTTAATGATGATTTGTCAGTCTATGCATCTTATAGCCGTGGTTTTAAAGCGGGTAGCTTTCCTTCTTTAGCGGCAGTGACTGATCAACAGTTAGTTCCCGTTGTTCAAGAGCAACTTGACGCTTATGAAATAGGTTTTAAATCAAGCCTAGCCGAGCGTACTCTGCAGTTAAATGGCGCGGCTTTTTATTATGATTACCAAGATAAGCAACTGCTTACCAAAAAAATCGCCCCAGTATTTAACACCGTATTTACCCTGGGTAATATGCCTAAATCTTCGATCACAGGGGTTGAACTTGATGGGCGCTGGTTAGCGACAGATAACTTGACCTTAGGCGCTGCCTACGGCTGGTTAGATTCACAGATTAAACAAGGTGTCGGCTATAACCAACCAGGGCAATATTTAGACTTTAAAGGTTCGCCACTGCCTTTTACGCCAGAGCATCAGTTTAATTTATTTGCCCGTTTTGACTTTGAAATTTCAGCCGGGCTGCAAGGCTTTGTTGGCGCAGATGTAGCATATTCAAGTGAGTCACATGCCGATTTTGAAGGCTCAGTTGATCAAACTCTTGCCGTGTCAGATTTTGTTGGTGAGCCTTATGCCGTTGAAATTCCAGCAACCGATTATGAGTTTGATGAGCGTTTTATTAACCCGTCTTATACCCTAGTGAATTTACGTTTTGGGGTTGAAGCTGATAGTTGGAAAGCCTTTGCATGGGGTAAAAATATCACTGACGAGTACTACACCAATACCACAGTCAAAAATAATGAAATGTATGCCAAATACCCAGCAATGGGCGCCCAATACGGGGTGACATTTGAATACACATGGTTTTAGTTAAGTATGAGTTAATTGTTAATCAGGCTTAATGCCGAACTAAAGTCATCTCAACAATTACTGCGTTTTGGGATTTTGTTGGGGTGATTTTTAACTTTTAGCAGCGCTAATTTTTACATCACAGTTTTAGGGCGGGGTATAACAAGTAAGTATCGCGAGGGAAATGTTGGTAGCTATTCAGGCCACCGAAGGAACTCGATGGCCACATCTTGCTTAATGCTCTAGAAAACCTTTGTTAGCTTTCTTGGCAGTCTTTGCTGCTTTCTTTTCTTTTGCAGTTAAAAGTGGTTGCTTTTTAGTGTTTTTCTTACTGTCTTGTCCTTTGCTCATGATACTTTCCATTTGTTGTCATGTAACACACCTGAGGCTAGTTTTAATCAACCGGAGGACCCTGTTACTAGTACATTAGACTCAATTGTCGAATATATAAGTAACCATCTTAGTATGGCCCTATAGCAGGGCAATTGATAGTAATAGTTGATATACACTCAGTATATTAACCCCTTTATGTGTTGCTAGGGGGTAGATAAAGCTGTTTGCGTTAAAGTTGGGCCGTAGATATTTTAGTAAACGATGGATTTAACAATTTGATAACCAGGCTTAATGTGTAAAAATATTGAAGACTGCTATAAACAAGGACATGGAGTGAGTCAGTTGCAAAAATGAGTTAAGTAATTACAGGTGTATGGCTTTAAGGCGAGTTTCAGTGGCAATAAAATTCACATTAAATTCGAAGGCTAAGCTAATTTAGTTTGAATAACCCAAGATATTGGCTTGGAGGCCAGCAAATGATGTTAGAAGTAAACCATCAAGAAGATAGCGTTATTTTTGACACCCTAGTCGCAGGGGTTAGAGAGCACAAATATGAACATATGGGGCCAGAAGAAACCAAGCCCTTATCTGTGGTTTGTCGTGATGAACAAGGCACTATTATAGGTGGGATAGCAGGGCGAACTATATACAGAAACTTTCTTATTGAAGTGCTCTGGGTCGACAAAGCAAGCCGAGGCTCAGGTCTTGGCCGTCAATTAATGGCATCGGCAGAACTGGAAGCCAAGAAAAGGGGTTGTGTTGTTGCCCAACTGGATACCTTAGATTACCAAGCGCCAGAGTTTTATAAAAAGCTGGGTTTTAAAGTTGTCGGCAGTGTGGCAGCTTTTCCTGGTAGCCCTGAAAGGATTTTCCTCACCAAAGAATACTAATGCTCACTGAATATTATGGGATTCATTTACAAGGATGTTTGAATGAGATCAAAGGCATTGTTGAATTTATTGTAGAAATAGAAAAGTTAAAGTCGGTAACACCTAATACTAAACCTGTAGGTTTAGAACGCTATGAGAATTCAGCTGAACACAGCTGGCATGTGTGCATTAGTGCGCTGATGTTAAAAGAGTTTGCTAATGAACCCGTTGATATCAATCGGGTGATTAAAATGCTACTACTGCATGATTTTGGTGAAATCGATGCAGGCGATACCATAGTTTATGCCAGCAGCAATACGCATTCGATTGCGGAGCAGCAAGGAGTAGAGCGGTTATTCAAAACCTTGCCAGAATATTTAGCTGACGAATATTTACAGCTTTGGCTTGAGTTCGAAGCAGGTAAAACTGCCGATGCTATATTCGCTAAAGCCATTGATAGAGTGCCGCCGTTACTGCATAACATTCATGGCGGTGGTCATAGTTGGAAAAAGCATAATATTTCAAAGCAGCAAGTCATGTCATTGAATGGTGATCGAATCGCTAAAGGTAGTCATAGTCTATGGACTGAGCTTGAAAAACAGTTAATCAGCGCCGCTGAGCAAGGTTTACTTAAATAGCGCTGGCTCGCTTTAGGTAACAACCGATAATTCTTTCTCATTACTCTCATTACTCTTATTCTCATCGCTCTTCTCACGACTTTTATTGAATAAAAAATAAAAACAATTTCTTGTGTATCTTTATAGTTGCGAAAAATTAGCTACATTTATAAAGAGGCGAAAAATTAGTCACAGAGAAGGATTTCGCCAAAATGACTACAAATGGGAGTGTCATTGAGATGATGAAAAAATTATTAGGGGCTTGCTTACTGGTAACCGTGTTACCGCTAGAGGCAGTTGAAGTTTATAAGTCTGATCTATTAAATTTAGACGTCGGTGGCAATATTCAATTAGGTGTTATCAATAGTGACACTAACGATGGTGACAATACCACCACTGTGTTTGATAACGGCTCTCGATTACATTTTGATTTTAGCAGTTCGGTAAATTCAGACCTAAAATTTAGAGGTTTTTTTGAGTGGTATATTAATGCGGTAGCCCGCAATAGCATTGATAGTTACAACGTTGGTCATAATGCAATCTCGCTAAGTGATGGCAGGAATGAGTTTATGTCACTCAGGCAAGGTTTCTTTGCTGCTCAGCACACTAAATGGGGAGAGCTGTCTATTGGTAAAAGAATGGGAGCTTATACGGCCGTCACCTCGGTAACCGATAGGTTTAATGTTTATTCGGCGCTGGCATCATCAACTTATGTATACGGTGATGGTGGCTTAAGTGGCACGGGTAGAGTCGATAACGGTATTTTTTGGAATAAGCCGTTCGATTTCGATAATCATAGTTTAACGGTTAACCTTCAAGGGCAGTTTATAGACGACACCACAGTGCTTAAAGACGATGAAGATATGCCAGTATTAGATGATGACGGTAATGAAGTCACTCTAACTGCTAAAGGCGGTGAAGCGGCCAGTGTTATTTATGCTTATGATGTAGACAAATTCACCTTTGGCTTAGCGTATGTTAATGACGAGGCTGAAGGGAAAGGTATTAGGATCAGTAACCCTAGGGCCATAGCAGCTTCTTTTAGTTCAACCATGGGTGACTGGTATTTATCTGCGGTAGCCGCACATTCAGAAGGCATGTATCAAGACAACAGTAATCAAATTTTTGAAGGTAAAGGCTACGAAATAGCACTGAGCCGAGACATAGGAAATTGGACTCCAATGATCGGTTGGAATCATATCGAACCGGATAATTACGATATTGCAGAGCAGAACCAAGCTAGCCAATATGAGCTCGATTTAATCATCATCACCCTTAATTACAACGTACCGTCACTGGGCTTTTTTGCCTTTATTGAAGGCATGGTTGATAACGGTAAAAACGCCGATGGTAGCAATAGTAACGACGATTATATATCGGTGGGAATGTACTATCCTTTTTAGCGTTAGCGAAGTTTAAAACTTAACTTGAAGGGAAACTTAAATCGTTAGAGAAGGTAATTCATACCAAGTAAGTGTTAAAGGTGGTGGGCTATAGTTGTCTTTTTGTTAAAAGGGGATACAATTTATGTAAGGGAACGATAAAAATGACTTTATGCATCAATTAGGTAGCGCTTATATGGATACTAATAAAAGATCGTTAAACGGAATAACGTTTAATTATGTTCTAGCAAAGGTGGGATTTTTCAGACTTAACAAGGTAATAAAAGTTTCAAGTTTAGTTGTGAGTTCATTGTTACTAAGTAATGTGGCTTTTAGTGAAGAAATTGCTAGTGAAGATATCAATAATTTAGAGTTTATTAGCGTCCCTAAGGGGGTGAGTGTATTTGAAAAGTATGGTCTTTCTGATGACCTCCCAAAATTTGGAATGAGTTCGTTATCCCAAGGTGAAAACTTGGTTGAACATGCATCTCGAGTCACTGAGTTTGAAGGGAAACAAACAACGTCGGACATATTTTTAGTCCAAAGTACTGACACTAAAGGCAATATTGATTTAAGAATTAAATATGACCCAATTAAGTTAGATAAAGACGAAGATGTCATTGCACGTATCGAAAATCTGACAAAAACCGAGTACCTTTTGCGCCAATACGCTAAAAGCTATGATGAGTCATCAGTTAAGGTGGCAGAAAAGGCTAATGGAGAAGTGGTGATTCGTTTTAACTACTCCAAATACCAACTTCCGCAAAACATTGCTTATTTTCGTTTTATGCAGGTATCCATCACGGCTAAAGACGGCAAGCCAATTAAAATGGAGATTACCAATTCAAAAGACTTCGATTACGAAGGCGTGAAAGTTAAAGACTATTCGCAAACGATTTATTTTACTGAATTGGAAAACGGTAAGCCTTATATCAAAAAGAAAATTGAAATTGCCAAGGGCACTAAAAAAGACAAACCGATCACCTTAACTACAACGGTTACCACAATTGCTTTATATGATAATCAAGATGCCGTGGTGGTGATTGATGCTGACTTACTCGCAACGGTTTCAGATCCGCGCATGCGAGAAGAAAAAGTAGAGCTACAAGCGATGTTCCCAATACTTGCTGACTTGGTGCGTCAACAAGGGATTGATGTGCCATTACCTTACGGTATTTCAGTCGCCTATCGAGATCAAAGTATGGATGTAGGTTTCACTTCATTTGATATTATGGGGTTGGAGTTAGACGAGTTTTTTGACCCAGAAACCACCTTCGGAACCGTAGACGCTAAAAGTGTGTCCCTAAGGGCCGATTTAAATATTTTTCCATTTTGGAATGTGTATGCATTAGTCGGTAAAATTAAAGTCGATGCGGTTATCGATGCCCAGTATACCGGTAATATTCGTGATGTGTTTGTCGATAAATTAGGCTCAGAGTTTAAAGCTGATATTGCTTGTGCCTTTGCTGCTGAAGTCGGAGTACCACTTTGTGAGCCAACCCGTTTTGATGTTCCTTTGGAACTTAATTATGATTTAGTGGGCGCAGGTACCACACTTTCGGTGGGTTATAGGGAGTTTTTTGCTTCAGTTACAGGTACCTATTCGTTCACTAAATTAAGTGGCCAGGATTGGGGCGACGGTATTCTCACCGTGCAACCTATGTTGGGTTACCAGTTACTGGATTACCGTACTCAGTTTTTTGTTGGTGCAGAATATCAAGCATTAAAAGCTAACATGGAAGGTAATTTAGGTTTTGTTGAAGAGTTGAACCGTGAGTTTACTTTCGATGTAGGTGTTAAGTTGAACCAATGGGCTTATCTAGTCGGCTTTAATAAGCAAATTGGTAAACATTACAATTTAAGTGTGCTGTATAACAAAGGTGAAACCCGTGATGCATATACAGTAAGCTTTAATTATCGCTTCTAAATTAGATAAGTAAGTATTCGGTATCAAGGTAACCGATAGTGAGTAAGTTTTTTTACTTAACCACTATCGGTTTTTTTGCTTATTTTTAGTGAGGCCGTAGCAATCAGTGGGGTCTTAATAATATTTTTGCGCTATTTTCTCTGTTATCAGGGCAAGTGTTATAAAATACGCCTCAAGTTTGAATAATCGAGCATGGGGTTTTAATGAGTCAGATCGTCACACATGAGCAGTACTTTGATAAAAGCTTCAATAAACAACCCATAGACTCAACTGAGGGCTGTGAATTTGAAGAGTGTGAATTTAATGATTGCGACTTTACTGAAGCAGTATTAAAAAATACTAAGTTTTTAAGTTGTACGTTTAATCGCTGTAATTTGAGCTTAATTAAGGTGCCCCGTAGCCGTTTTTTTGAGGTAGATTTTAATGACTGCAAAATGGTGGGTATTGATTGGACTAAAGCGGATTGGCCGTCATTTCATCGTGATGCACAATTAAGCTTTAGCCGTTGTATTCTTAATGACAATTCATTTTTTGGCTTAGTACTAAATGAGTTAAAGCTGATTGAATGCAAGCTGCATGATGTTGATTTTCGTAATGGTGACTTTGCCAATTCCACCATGACTTTTTGTGATGTTACGAATAGTATTTTTATGAAAACCAATCTACAAGCTGTCGACTTTAGTGATTCAACTGACTTTACTATCGATGTGCTACAAAACCGCATTGCCCAAGCTAAGTTCTCACGTTTTGAAGCGCTAAACTTACTTGAGAGTTTAGCTATCGAGCTGGTGGATTAATACAGAATATAAAAAGCGCTATGAGTACACTCTCACTGTCATAGCGCTATCAGTTTTACACTGCTTTTACGTCAATCAACCAACTTATTTACACCCCAGCTAACCATTACTAAAGCTATCTGCAGCGGCTTGCTCTTGAGTAATATTTGCGGCAATAGTTTTCATGGCTTGGGTTAGTGTCGTCAGTTGCTCTTTGGTAATAGTATAAGGCGGAGTAATGTATATCACGTTGGCAAAAGGTCTTATCCACACACCTAACTCAATAAAGTCTTGCTGCAATTTAGCCGTGTTAACCACGCTATCCATTTCAATTACGCCTACTGCGCCTAATACTCTGACATCCACCACATGCTGATAATCAATAGCTTCAGCAAGTTCAGTCTTCATTTGCAACTCAACATCGCTGACCTGTTGTTGCCATGCGCCAGTTTGTAAAATACTCATACTGGCACTGGCTGCAGCGCATGCTAGCGGATTGCCCATAAAGGTTGGTCCGTGCATAAACACACCAGCAGGGGAGTCACTGACGCCTTTGGCGACTTCATCACTACATAGTGTGGCGGCTAAGCTGATGTAACCGCCGGTTAAGGCTTTACCTAAACACAAAATATCGGCTTCGATATTGGCATATTCATAAGCAAATAACTTGCCGATACGGCCAAATCCCGTAGCGATTTCATCAAGAATGAGCAGGACATGATACTGGTCACATAAGGTTCTAATGGCAGATAAATACTCGGCTGAATAAAAATGCATTCCGCCAGCAGCTTGCATCACAGGTTCAATAATTATGGCGGCAATATCTTGATGATGCTCTGCTAAAATCGCCTCAAGCGCATCAGTATCACCTTGCTTTAAAGCTTCACCGAAAACAGATAGTGGCGCTGGGGCAAAAAGGTGTTCAGTAACCGCTGCGCTAAACATGGTATGCATGCCATTATCAGGATCGCAGACGCTCATCGCGGCAAAGGTATCACCATGATAACCACGCTTAACGGTTAATAAACGCTGCTTTTGTGGTAGCTGTTTACCTTGCCAGTATTGCATGGCCATTTTAATGGCCACTTCAACGGCAATAGAGCCAGAGTCGGCTAAAAAAACCTTGGTTAAATTGGGGCTGGTCATCGCCACTAATTGCTTGCAGAGGTTAACTGCAGGGGCGTGGGTAATACCGCCAAACATTACATGGCTTAGGGTCGTGAGCTGCTGCTGCATCGCCTCAATAATTTCTGGGTGGTTATAGCCATGAATACAGGCCCACCAAGAGCTGGTGCCATCAATGACCTTTTGACCGCTGCTTAAGGTCAGTTCACACCCATCGGCACTATGGACTCCAGTTACGCTGGCAGCTTGACTCATCGAAGTATAGGGATGCCAAATATGCTGTTTATCAAACTCAAAGTCTATAGCTTGAGAATCGATTGTCTGGGATGCTTGCTGATAAAATGAGTTGTTCATATTTTAACCGTTAGTCAAGGTGTAATGCGCGATAGCATTGACAGTTTACGTGCTGAAGGTATCCTAACCCAATATAAAGTGAATATAAAACGAATAACAAAGGATTAATCAATGTCATCATTAGCTATCCGTCATGACTGGACCAAAGCTGAAATAGAAGCGTTATTTGCTTTACCAATGAACGATTTACTGTTTAAAGCCCACAGTATTCATCGTGAGACGTTTGATCCTAATGAAGTACAAATTAGTCGTTTATTATCAATTAAAACCGGTGCTTGTCCTGAAGATTGTAAGTATTGCCCTCAAAGTGCCCGTTACGATACCGGTCTTGAAAAAGAGCGTTTATTGGAAATCGAAAAAGTCATCACCGAAGCCAAAAGCGCGAAAGCAGCGGGAGCATCACGTTTTTGTATGGGCGCTGCATGGCGTAACCCTCGCGAGCGCGATATGCCATATTTAACCCAAATGGTTAAAGATGTAAGAGCATTAGGCATGGAAACCTGTATGACACTGGGTATGCTGTCAAAAGAACAGTCTGACGAACTTGCCAAAGCAGGTCTTGATTACTATAACCACAACCTTGATACCTCACCTGAATATTATGGCGATGTGATCACCACCCGTACTTATCAAAACCGTATTGATACTTTAACCAACGTGCGTCAGTCAGGCATGAAAGTGTGTTCTGGCGGTATTGTCGGTATGGGCGAAAAAGCGACAGACAGAGCAGGTTTATTACAACAGCTAGCTAATTTAGAGCAGCATCCTGATTCAGTACCGATTAATATGTTGGTTAAAGTTGCAGGTACGCCATTTGAAAAGATAGATGACTTAGATCCCTTTGAATTTGTGCGCACCATTGCCGTTGCACGTATTATTATGCCTAAATCTCGAGTGCGTTTATCAGCTGGGCGTGAAAGCATGACTGATGAATTACAATCTATGTGTTTCTTTGCTGGTGCTAACTCTATTTTCTACGGTTGTAAGTTACTGACGACACCCAACCCTGAAGAAAACGATGATATGAGCCTATTTAGACGTTTAGGGCTACATCCTGAGCAAGGACCATCAGCTGACATTGAATCTGACACTGCGTTATTGGCTAAAGCCAATGCAAAAAAAGATAAAGCAACGCAACAATTCTTTGATGCCGCGGCGTTATAAAGAGATGCACATTTGTCAGTAGAAGGCAGTATTCATGGCAAATCACCCAATATCATCACGAATAAGTCATCGTTTGCAGCAGCTGCAAACTGATGGCTTGCTGAGGCAAAGAAAGTTAGCTGAGTTAGACAAGGCATCGGCTAACAACTTAGCTCCAACAATTCCCAATATTATTGATTTCAGTCACAACGATTACCTTGGGCTGGCCAATGATCCTGAGATGATTGCCGCTATTCATGCTGGCGCGATAAAATATGGTGTTGGCAGTAAAGCATCGCCATTAGTATCTGGATACAGTGAAGCCCACCTAAAGCTTGAACAAGGTTTATGTGAGCTGACCGGTCATGAAGCAGGGCTATTATTTTGCTCTGGATTTAGTGCCAATCAAGCGTTAATCAAAACCTTATTTGAAGCAGGCGATGTGATTATTGCTGATAAGCTTATTCATGCATCAGTGATAGACGGTGTAAAAGACAGCGGCGCTGCACTTAAGCGCTATAAACACAATGATATAACCCATGCAGAGCAGTTACTTAATCGATTTCCTAATAGCGCCTTATTTACCGAAAGCGTTTTTAGTATGGATGGCGATCGTGCGCCATTAGATGCGTTATCGAACTTGTGTAAGCAGCATAATAGTTGGTTAGTGGTTGATGATGCCCATGGTTTTGGAATCAATTATGAAGAGCTTGCTAGCAATCGCTTTAACGTCAGCAGAGCGGCAGTTACACCACAATGCGATATTCAAGTCATTACCTTTGGTAAAGCCCTCGGCTGCCAAGGCGCCTGCGTTTTAGCGTCACAGCAAATTATTGATTATATGGTGGCGCAATCACGGCATTACATTTATTCAACCGCACTGTCACCTGCCAGTGCTCATTTAGCGTTAACAGCGGTTAATTTAACTCAGTCGCAACCTGATAAAGCATCAACATTGTTTGCCAATATTGCCTTCTTTAGGTCGCTTTGTAATGCTAAAAACATTGCGCTAACAGAGTCAACAACCGCCATTCAGCCTGTAATTATCGGTGACAGTGAACGAACTTTAGCAATAGCAAAGGCATTAAAGCAACAAGGTTTACAGGTCGGGGCAATCAGGCCGCCAACAGTGCCTAAAGGGCAGGCAAGGCTGAGAGTGACCATTAATGCCAGCCATAATGCCGAGCAAATAACCCAATTAGTTGATGCACTAGCAGTGCAGTTACCAAGAGAATATTAATGAATCTAGATAACCCCGTAGCGGTTAAATTCTCCCAAGCTGCAGCTACCTATAAACAACACGATGTATTACAGCGCATCACGGCTAGCAGGTTAATAAAACTTGCTAATACTGAGTATAATGCCGATAAAAAAGCAGGTTTAACCGGGCATTTATTGGATTTAGGCTGTGGCCCAGGTACTGACTTTGAATCAAATCACTGCCAGCTAACTAAGGTCACGGCAGTTGATTTATCGCCTCAAATGCTAAATGTGGTGCAGCAGTCTTTTCCGCAATATCACACTGTTTGCGCCGATGCGGCAAACTTACCTATAACTGCAAATAGCATGGACAGTATTTATTCAAACTTAGTTCTGCAGTGGTGTGATGAATTAACCCAAGTATTTAATGAACTTAATAGAGTCATAAAACCTCAAGGCCAAGCCTTTATTAGCGTGGTGAGTGATGGCAGTCTTTCACAGCTTGAAACCCTAGGGCTAGGCCATAATAGTTTTCGTCATTTAGATGACATTATCGCCGCGATAGATACCGAAAAATGGCAAATACTCTCTGCTGAGACCACTACCGAGCAAGTACATTTTGCCGATTTAAAGGCATTACTGTATTCAATTAAAGGGGTCGGGGCGTCAGTGAATGAATACCAAGATAAAAGCTTAACGGATAAAAAAACTAATCGTTTGCGCGGTCGTAAAGATTGGCTCGCGTTAATGGATAAAGCGGAAAGCTTACGTGAAGCAAACGGCTTACCATTGAGCTATAACATCAGCTATTTACAACTTGGTAAGCGTTAAATTTTTAGACAATTGGATATAAACAGTGAAGGGGTTATTTCGATGATTTATTTTGTTACTGGCACTGATACTGACAGCGGAAAAACCCTGATTTCATCGGCGCTACTTAATCTTGCAACAAGAAAAACGGCTCTAGCTAAAATAACTGTCGCTAAAACCACAGAAGCTAAAACCCTCGGCGTCAAACCTATTGCCTCAGGTTGTATTGAAACAGACGCAGGGCTTAGAAATAGCGATGCGCTAAGCCTAATTGAACAATCAACTATCACGCTCGATTACAATCAAATTAACCCTATCGCATTTAAACCCGCCATTGCACCGCATATTGCCGCAAAGCAACAAGGGGTGAGTTTAACTGCCAGTGGCGTTGTTGATTTATTGCCACTTGAAGCACTAAACAGTGCCGAGTTTGCATTAATTGAAGGTGCTGGTGGCTGGAGATTACCTTTAAGTAAAGGCCAATATTTATCGCAATCAGTACAGCAGCTGGCTCAGCAAAATGATGTTGGGGTTATTTTAGTGGTGGGCATGAAGCTTGGTTGTCTTAACCATGCATTATTAACCCAAGAGGCCATTGAAGCTGACGGGCTTAATATTGCAGCTTGGGTCGCTAACCAAGTTGACCCTGAAATGAGTGAAATAGAAGAGAACTTATCAAGTTTAAAAGAGTTAATGACAGCGCCATTCTTAGGTTATGTGCCGTACTTAAGTGAGCCAACAGCTATAAATGCCGCTGTGCATATTGATAACTCGACCTTATAGAGACTTAAGTTTTGATTTTTAGCCTTTGTCTTTTTGCTTACAAGTAGTTGTTTTAGCATTTGATATTTTCAAGGAGAGAAATCATCGAATTTGCACCAGAGTTTACCAAGGCAGAAAAAATACGCAGAGTAATATTGTATACCTTGGTGGGCCTTTTCATTTATATCACCCATCAAAAGTGGCTATTTCCTTTTATTTCTTGGTATACGACTACCGCTCACTGTCACACGCCTTTTGGTTTTTCTGGCATCAGGTCAACTCATACCCACCAATGTATAGCGTTCAGTTCGCATGGGAGTATTTATATTATACGATTTTAGATTAGTCGTTTCATCAAGGTAAACTTACCCTTTAAACATGTATTTTGGCTTTTACTGTTCACTCCCCCGCATATTTTTAACATCGCTATGATCTTCTCTTTAAAACCTTATGGAAACCCTACGGCATTGGCCAACCGCTTTGGGTGTTGGGATCTTGAGTTGTTAATGATGCTCAACTGTTAATTATTGTTGGCTTTATTTTGCAGCTAATTAAATATCCGTGACCGCTAACAATGTAAAAATAAGAAAACCCTTAAGTTTGAATATCAACAATGAATATTGAGATCATGATCGCTATGTGAAAATTTGTTCATGCTAGAATCCTGCGCCATTAAAGATGAGATTAATTCCTATTAAGGTTTTTTTAAGGATAGTGTTGATGAAGCAACTTTCGATCAAGTTAATTAGTGCCGCGATTGCCGCGGCATTGTCCCCTCAAGTTATTGCGGATACTGGTGAAATTGTATCGCAAGAAGAAATCAAACAATCTATTTCAAATTTTCATGATGTAATTGTGATTTCTGGTTCTCGTATGGAGCAAACACTTGATCAAGTTGCCGGTTCGGTTGTGGTTATTGATGAAGAATCGATAGCGCGTAATATGAGCACCGACTTTGCTTCATTATTTAGAACAGAAGCTGCCGTTGATGTTAAAGGCGGCGCAGGTAAGCCAAGCTCGGTGACCATTCGTGGTATTGGCGGCAACCGCGTGATGATGGTTAAAGATGGCGTTCGGGTTAATAACCAGTATGCATCGCCATTAGGCCCTGGCGCTGAAGGCACTGGCCGCGGATTAACTGAAGTTGAAGGCTTAAAGCAAGTTGAAGTGTTAAAAACTGCGGCATCGACTATGTATGGCTCCGATGCGTTAGGTGGCGTGATGGTCATGACCACTAAAGATGCGGATGATTACTTACGTGGCAGTGATTATTATTTCTCTGCAAATGGCGGCTACACAGGTATGAACGATGAGTTCAGCGGTGGCTTTACTAGCGCATTTGCAGCAGGTGATTTTGATAACCTAGTCAGTTATCAACGTCGTAGTGGTGAAGAGCAGCAAAACTACTACAACACATTACCAGATAGTGACTTAGTCACTGACAGCTTATTACTAAAAAGTAAGTATCACTTTAATGATGATACTAACCTGCAGTTAACCGTTGATTACATGAATCAACAGCTTGACCGCTGGGAAAAATATGCTGATAAAGGTGACATGGGTGAGTCAATTGATTATGACCGCCAAACTCAAGCGTTAAATACCTCATTACGTTTACGCTCAACGAAAGACCGTATCATTCATGACAATGTTGATTTCGTACTCTATTACGGTAAAACCGACCAAAGTGAAAAACGTGACTACTTTAATGGTATCAGTGGCGCAGACCGAGCAATAACGCAGCACCGTGATTACCAGTTTGATGAATACCGTTTTGGTTTTGCCAGTACTTTTAGTAAGGCATTGTCACTACCCGGTCATGACCACAATATCATTTATGGTGTAGATGTAGAGCAGTCGGAAATGAGTCGCCCTCGTGATTACCAAGATATCGATAAAAATGGTAATTCTACGCCATCGGAAACCGATACCTTCTCATTTGCCGATACTAAAAGTTTACGTGCCGGACTATTTATACAAGATGACATGACCTTTTTAGACGGCAAACTAAACGGTATTGTGGGGCTGCGTTACGATTATTTCAAGAACACCCCTGATCAACAACAAGCTGAAGATGCCGGCCGTGATCCTGAAGATTTTGCCGCGATGAGTGATGGCTTTTGGTCGCCTAAACTTGGCCTTGTATATCACATGACTGAAAACGTGAATGTGTATGCGCAATATGCTTACGGTTACAAAATGCCAACCCCAGATCAGAAATGGGGTGAGTTAGAAGTCAAAGATGGCGCTATGCCATTTCCGGTTATTATTCAGGCTAACTACGACCTAGAGTCTGAATCAAGTAACACCATTGAAGTGGGTGTTCGCGGTGATCATGGCGACACTCAATACGAATTCACCACTTTCTATACTCAGGCTGATAATTACATCGATTGGGAATTTGTAGGGATGAATTTCCCATGTGATATACCATTATTCTGCCCTATGCCAGAGTCACTAAATTATCGTTATATCAACTATGATGAAGTCACGCTTTATGGCGCTGAAATGTCTATGAGTCATTGGTTTACTGATGAATTTGAACTGTGGGGTAATATTGCTTACACCCACGGCGAAGATCAAAATGGTGATTACCTTAATTCTGTTAGTCCGTTAAAAGGTAATTTAGGGGCAAATTATTATACTTACCTGGGTAATACCGAAGCTGACTTTGGCTTAACCATGCGTTTTGCTGATCAGATGGACCGTACGACCAATTTAGATATTTTTCCAGGTATGGATACATTTAATCAGGTCTATAACACAGCAGGTTACGCAGTGTTTGATTTGACGGCTAATTTCCATGTGAATGATAACTGGACGGTACGCGCTGGCGTATTTAACCTGTTTGACAAAGAATATATCGAATATTCTGATGTAGCGGGTCAGTCAAAATTCTTAATGGACATCATGGATGTTACCGAAGAGACTTATTCTCAACCAGGTCGCTACTTTAACGTTAAACTGAGCTACACTTTTTAATGAATTAGAGTCAGTTTACTGAATGAGTTCACTGGATTGAGTGATAAAGAAAGCGTTAAATTCTTATGGGATTTAACGCTTTTTTATTGGCTGATACTCTTATGTAGACATGAGTGCTCCACTCACTTAAATGGGTATTTATAAGTTGACGGCATGCTGATTAATGTCAATGACCGGGAAGCCCCATTATGAATGAATAGCCATTAGCTAAACTTAACAGTTAACTCACTCGCAGCGTTCAAGGTAAGGTTATGAATAAAAGGGATACTGGGCTGAATGAGGGTTATAAATTGCTAACTAATTAAATTAGTTATTGTTCTGCTCCTTAGTGACGATATTAACAAAGATTAATCGCCATCTATCCGCTAAACACTAGGCTTTCTAGCAAATGCTGGTTAGATTTAAGTTTCGATTAATACTAGCTGCCTAGACTCTGCCCGCTACTAAGTTAAGCATTTAGCTGAGGTTAGGCTTAGTATGGTATTTTTAACTAATCTGTCATTTTATGTCAGTTTTTTCTATTAGACGCTTGAAATATCTTTTTTAGGACATATTATGTCGTTAAGTGTTTAATAATATTTTTGCGTTCAAGTCAGCTTGAGCATTGAGCTCAGGCGTTGAGTTTATGTCGGCATGAATGCCAGTTAGGAGTTGTAATGTTACGTATCGGTTTACTAATCGCCACCAACTTAGCCATTTTGCTAGTTGCTTCGATTGTGATGTCTCTGCTTGGTGTAAGCACATCAAGCATGAGTGGTTTATTAATTTTTGCTGCTATGTTTGGTTTTGGCGGCGCATTTATCAGTTTAGCTATCTCTAAGTGGATGGCGAAGAAAACCATGGGTTGTGAAGTTATTACAAACCCTCGTGATAATACTGAACGTTGGTTAGTTGACACCGTTGCTCGTCAAGCGCAGCAAGCTGGGATTAAAATGCCAGAAGTGGCAATTTACCAATCTGAAGAGATGAACGCATTTGCAACGGGCCCAAGTAAAGATAACGCGCTAGTTGCTGTGAGTTCAGGCTTACTTTACGGTATGACCCAAGATGAAATCGAAGGCGTACTGGCTCACGAAGTTAGCCACGTGGCTAACGGTGACATGGTCACCTTGACCCTTATTCAAGGTGTCGTGAATACCTTCGTTATTTTTGCCGCTCGTGTTGTTGCAGGTATTGTGAATAACTTCGTTGCGAGTAATGATGAAGAGGGTGAAGGTCTTGGTATGTTTGCATACATGGCTGTGGTTTTCGTACTTGACATGTTATTTGGTATTTTAGCGTCTATGGTTGTGGCTTACTTCTCTCGTATTCGTGAGTTTAAAGCCGATGAAGGTGCGGCCAAGCTTGCTGGCAAAGATAAGATGATTGCGGCATTAGAGCGTTTAAAAACTGGCCCAGAAACGGGTGCAATGCCAGCGCAAATGTCAGCATTAGGTATTAACGGTAAACGTTCAATGACTGACTTTTTAATGAGCCATCCACCACTAGAAAAACGTATTAGCGCCCTTAGAAATAGTTAATAATGTGATCTTGGTTATAAAAGGAGCTTAATAGCTCCTTTTTTATTGCTTCCCTTTTTATTTTAACTCGTTAATATAACCTTCTTTTCAAGGTGATACATTATGTAACGCTTTTTAGGTGTCAGAGATGATGATTGAATTTTGCCGCTGACTATTTAGTGTTGCTAAATTAACCAGTGTTAGCTAAGTTTATAACTGAGCCTAAAAAAGTCGTTCTGAAAATTGATATCGATTAAAGGTCTCTCTATTAGAGCCTTTTTGACTATCGTAACTGGAGGGTATAATAGTGAGCAATAAAATACTTGTAGCAATGTTTGCAGCAGCTTTAGCTGTAGTAACTTTGTCATCAAATGCATTCGCTGCAGATGAAGTTTTAGCTGATTTCCACGCTGAAATGGGTGGCTGTGAAAGTTGTCATGCTGATGGCGAGCCATCTGCTGACGGTGAGCATGAGTTCGCGCAGTGTCAAGACTGTCACGGAACACTTGCGGAAATGGATGAAAACCATGCGCCACATGATGGCATGTTAATGTGTCAAGACTGTCACGCACCACATGACATGAATGTTGGTGAAAAACCGACTTGTGATAGCTGCCATGATGATGGCCGCGTTGCTAAATAACTGATGATTATTTAGCTTTAAGCAAAGTTTAAAAGCGCTGAAATTCAGCGCTTTTTTATTGCCCCAGTTTTGCTGTTTATAAATAACTTTTATATTTCCGCCGACATTAGCTCAAAGAATAATTCCACATGAATATTCAATTCATGGCTTAGCATTTATCACACTACCTATACGGTATACCTCTAAAGTGGTATTAATTTTCTTTTGTTTTCAACGACATGTGCGTTATTGGTGCGGCTTGGTGCACTTTTGTTGAACAAAAGTAGCGATTTTAAATTTGCCTTATTTGTAAACGGTTTGTAAATCATTAAGTTAGCAATTGGCACGAGATTTGCGACGTTATTGTCATTGAATTTGAGTCAGTGAAGGGAAGTTGCATGTCTAATATCCAATCTAGTTGTGCTTATTGCGGCGTCGGCTGCGGAATAAGTGTAACCCCTAGCAGTCTTAACGACATTGGATTTGAGCTTGAAGGTGATCGTACTCACCCAGCTAATAAAGGTCAGTTATGTGCCAAAGGTGAGCGTTTATTAGAAAGCTTAGTCCAGCCAAATAGTTTACGTTATCCCAAATATAAGTCTGGTAAGTCAGTTGCTTGGCCTGAAGCTATCACGACAATTGCTGACACCTTTAAACAAACTATTGCGCAATATGGACCAGACTCAGTTGCATTTTATTTATCAGGGCAACTTTTAACTGAAGATTACTATGTGGCTAATAAATTGGCCAAAGGCTTTATTGGCACGGCGAATGTTGATACCAATTCACGCCTTTGTATGTCTTCTGCTGTAAGTGCGCACATGCGCGCATATGGAGAGGATGTTGTAGCGGGTTGTTATGACGATTTTGAACAGGCACAAGTAATAGTACTCGTGGGTTCAAACGCAGCGTGGACCCATCCGGTTTTATTTCAGCGGATGATTAAAGCCCGCCAGCGTTATGGCACTAAAATTGTCGTAATTGACCCAGCTAAAACTGCTACGGCAAGCCAAGCAGACTTACATCTTCAAATCGCGCCGGGGACAGATACGTTATTATTTAATGGCTTACTGAATTTCATTGCCAAAAATGAAGCGTTAAATCAGCCATATATTGATGCGCACACTGAAAACTTCACTCAAACCTTAGCACACGTTGCCAGTCAAGCCACTGATGTTGAAACACTTGCCCAAGCGTTATTAGTGCCTATTGCTCAGTTGCAGGATTTCTATCAGTTATTTATCTCTCACGCAAAAGTCATGACAGCTAGCTGCCAAGGGGTAAACCAATCTATTGCAGGCACTGACACTAGCAATGCGATAATCAATTGTCACTTAGCTCTTGGTCAGGTTGGTAAGGAAGGTTGTGGTTTCTTTTCACTTACAGGCCAACCGAATGCCATGGGTGGGCGTGAAGTGGGCGGTTTAGCGACACAACTTGCTTGTCATATGGGGTTTTCTGAGCCGGAGCGTCAAGTGTTAGGAGATTTTTGGCAGTCTGAGGTGATCGCGACTGATAAGGGTCTCACAGCCGTTGAATTATTTGATGCTATGGCAGATGGAACAATTAAAGCGGTGTGGATTATGGGCACTAATCCAGTGGTGTCATTGCCTAATACTGCAAAAATAACTGCGGCATTAGAAACCTGTCCTTTTGTGGTGGTGTCTGAGATAACACAAGACTCTGCGACTGCGCAATTAGCCGATGTGTTATTACCTGCACAGGGTTGGTCTGAAAAATGTGGCACTGTCACTAACAGTGAGCGAGTGATTAGCCGCCAACGTGGCTTTATACAAGCTAAAGGCACTGCAAAAGCTGATTGGTGGGCCTTGGCAGAAGTCGCAAAAGCGATGGGTTTTGAACAAAGTTTTAGCTTTAAAAACAGTGCTGCCGTTTTTAAAGAATTTGCCCAGTTATCTAAGCTTGTAAAGCAATCTTTTCCAGGCAAGCAGTTTGATTTAAGCGGTTTGGCTGATTTAACGGATGAGCAATATGATGAGTTACTACCGACGCAGTGGCCTGCTGCTAACCATGGTGCCATAGGGGGCAATAAGCAAAGATTGTTTGCCGATGGCATATTCGCCACCGCATCATCAAAAGCGCAATTTATTGAAACCACTGCAGATTGCCAAATAGCCCCTTTGCCAGCTGGGCAAGTACGCTTAAACAGTGGTCGCAGCCGAGATCAATGGCACACCATGACCCGCACAGGTCATATTGCGGCGCTTAGAGCCAGTATCCCAGAGCCTGTTATTGCTGTTCATCCTTCGACTTTAGCGCAATTAAAATTAATTGAAGACGACTTGGTAACTTTTGCTGCCCCCAATTTATCAATAACCAATTTTGCCGTGGCAAGAGTGGTTGCAGATGACTCCCAAGCGCCAGACTTGGGGTTTATGTCAATGCATTGGTCTGAGCAGTTCTCGTTAGGTAAGGGCGTTAATACCCCACTTGATAGTCAGTTTGACCCTTACTCAAAACAGCCAGCGTTTAAATGCCAACCCGTGTCGTTAACTAAAGTTGCTGTGACATTGCAAGGGATCGTTTTTGGTCTGCATGATCCACACATGCAAGGCCTGAACTGGAATGTTCAGCAAACATTAACCACTGGCAGTTGTTATCACATCGGTTTTGAAAATACAGATGCAGCATTTGCTTATCAGTCAACGGTACACGCTTTAAAATGGACAATTTCCCTTGCTAGTCAGCAAATTATCCATGTGCATTGCAATATCAGTAACGGCTTGTTGGTATCACTGAAACTGTTAAGTCGCACAAAGGTCGCTGTTTCCCTTGAAGCGATGAATTTGCTTATTGGTCAAACAGTAGATGTTGCATTAATGCGTCAATTACATCAGCTGATTAAAGCTGGTAACAGCCCACTAATTTGTGCCTGTACCGGTGTCACACAAGCCAATATTGAATATGCCATGCTGCAAAAACTTGATAATGCAGTATTCAGTAAACGTGCTTTAGCATCTGATTTTACTAGCGCCACAGCGATTAACACTGATATCACACAAGCAGATTTTGATAAGGCGTTAGATGAAACCCAAACAGAGCTAGGCTGCGGCAGACAATGTGGTAGCTGCCACAGTGAAGTGGGTCAATGTGCCAATGATATTTGGCATATTGCTTTAGCTGAGATAACGACTGAGTTGTCAGAGCAAGAACGTAAATCAGCCCAAGAGGAGGTGGCGTAATGAGTCATACATTGAATAAGCTAATTAACTTTAATAGCGCAGCCGCTAATAATGATTTGATTTCGGGTGATGTCGAAATTGTCGGTGCAGGTTGCGGGCAATTAGATTTAATGACCATTAAAGCCGCCAGAATAGTGTCTCAAGCTGAGGCGCTGGTTTATGACAGCTTGGTCAGCAGCGATATTCTTTCATTAGTCTCTGCAGATTGTCAGCGCCACTTTGTGGGTAAACGTTGTGGTCAGCCAAGTTATAAGCAAGATGATATAAACGCTTTACTAGCAAAGCTTGCCACACAAGGACTCAAAGTTGTACGTTTAAAAGGTGGCGATCCGCATATTTTTGGGCGCGGGGCTGAAGAGTCTCTGTATCTTGCTAAATTAGGGATCGCTAGCCGATTTACCCCTGGTATTACAGCAGCTTTAGGCTGCGCCTCAACCACAGGTATTCCGCTAACGTACCGCGGCATGGCTCGTTCAGTCACGTTAGTCACTGGTACCCGCATTACAAATGATGGGCTAGATCAGGCTCCAACTCATTGGAAAGGCTTATTAGAAGCACAATCTACCTTAGTTTTTTACATGGGCAAGGAGCAAGCAGCAGCAATTTCAGCAGGACTTATGTCTGTTAAAGCTGAGGCAAACTTACCCGTGGCACTTGTCACCAATGGCGGCAGACCTAATCAGTTAATCACTTATGCCAATGTTAGCAATATGGCCAAGCAAGCGACATTAATTAAAGACAGTGGCCCAACCTTAATCATCATTGGTGAAGTGGTTGCAGTGGGTCAAGAATTAGCTGGCTTATTGTCTGATATAAAAGCCAAGCCAACAGATTTTGTGGAGGTGGCTTATGGTTGAGCAACAAACGCAAGATATGCTTAATGCCGCTGATTTTGATAGCCGTAAGCTCATCAAAGCAATGGGCAAAGGGGTTAAAGGTAGCCGCAGTTTGAATTTTGCTGAAGCTGCTTACTTGATTAAAGGTTTTGCAAGTGGTGACATTTCTACTGCGCAAATGGCGGCAGCGATGATGCTTATGCGAGTGCGAGGTGAGTCAGTTGAAGAACTTGCTGGTGTAGCGTCTGGGCTAAAGCAGTTGGTTTCTTCTCAGTGGAAAACTATTAAAGCAGATATTGATTGGCCGGTATATGCCGGTAAGCGCGAGCAGTTACCTTGGTTATTATTAGCGGCAAAAATGCTGGCTAAACAAGGTAAAACCATTGTATTACATGGAGATAGTCAATCATTACCTCATCGTCGTCATGTTGAATCATATATTGCGGCTTTAGATATTCCTAAATGTGACAACGCCGAAACTGCCGCAGAAATGTTAGCGAAAACAGGGCTGATTTACCTTAACAGCGCAGATGTTATTCCAGTATTAAATGATTGCCGCGCTTTACATCAAGAGTTGGGTTTACGAAGTTTTATTCAAATGTCTGTTCGCTGCGTTAACCCGTGTAATGCAGCATTTAGCCTACGCAGTTATTTTCATCCTGGATTAGATAAATTGCATCATCAAGTGGCAGCGCTTTTGGCAAAGGATAGCTGCCAAAGAGAAGCGGCAGATATTGCTATTTTTAAAGGCCTGCAGGGGGAGACAGAAATCAACCCTCGTGTCAGTACTCGGGTAGGTTTACTGCGTTTTAATGGCCAACATGAAGCTAACTTTGCAGAGATTAATCTGCCTACCCAACTTGAGGCATTTGTGGGGGCAAAGCTTGGTCAAGCTGATTTGTCTGCTGCTGTACTGGCGCAACTTTGGCGGGCTGAAGACATTGCTGAGGCCGATTTATCAACGGCACAATTACAGCAAGCGATAGCCAGTGTCACCGCCACGATAGCGCTGGTAAATGTGCTATGTAATAAAGGATTAGCTATTAATGATGCCTTAGAACATGCCAAAAAAGTCTGGTTTGAGCGAAATAAATATGTCATTCAAGACTCAAATGTCATGGGGTCGTCCCTTTGGCAACATATTGAAAATAACGTTATTCCGTCAACTCGTCATGCAGTAAGGAGTTAAGCATATGGTTAATTATATCTATTGTGACCCATCATTTAATAACAATGCATTGCTGACAGATTATAAAATCCAACTAAATCAGTTTCAGGCATGTGTAGAAGTAACAAGCCTCAGCCAACTAGAACAAAATGTGCTTAAAGGAAACGGATCATGTTTAGTATTTCTAACCAATGAGTTACAACCCTTGCAGCAAGCATTTATTGAGCGTTTGTTATCGAATACGGCTTTACCCATTATTGTGAATGCTCAGCATTGGGATGAAAATCATCTAGCCAGTTTGTTACTTTGTGGCAGGGTGACTTTCGTACCCGAGCAGCTGTCAGCAAAACGCTTAAGCTCTTTAGTTAACCTAGCAAAAATTCGCTTTGATAATGCTTCAAATATGCTCGAAAAAGTGAAGCAATTAGATGAGAAATGTGTCGCGATGAAGCTGGTGTCAAAAGCCAAGTCGTTACTGCAATTGCAGGGTATTAGCGAAAAAGTAGCGCATGAATTGATCCAAAAACAGGCTATGAGCAAGGGGGTAACCGTAGCTGAAATGGCAAAAAGTATCATTGCAGCGGCAAAACAAATTGAAGCAAATCAAAGAGGGACGAACCGAATGCAACAATTTGGTGCGAGTGCGCCTGTGGTGACCAGTATAGCCTAGTATCTTTTCAGGCTAATATATTATTTTGTATATTTACAATGACTTACGATTTTATGTTTGTTGGCATAGTCAATGCTTAGTATTTGCTAGATCGTGTGAGCAATTAAGTTGTGTGAAGCATTAGCTGGCATTAATAAATCGCTGTGTAAATAAATAACCGTGGAAATAAAGAGTTTAGGTCAAGCGTTATCATCATGACAAACTGTAGCTTGAATCTCTAACTTCTAAATGCAATGGCGCGTGCACGTAATCGTCGTTAATCGAGACGCTATAACAGTGTAGTTTAAACAGTTTATAGTTAAAATTTGAAGGCTTTTGGCAATGGCGCCAGCTCTGTTAACCCAGAGGCTGGCGCTTTTTTGTTTTTAGGGCTTCAACAAAAATTCAAGGAGCCTTCTATGGCAAATGCAAAATCCAAGCTGGTAGTAATAGGTAATGGCATGGTGGGTCATCACTTTATCGAGCAATTATGTAGTCAAGGGTTGCAGCAGCAATTTGATATTGAAGTGTTTGGTGAAGAGCCCCGACCTGCATACGATAGGGTGCAACTGTCAAAATATTTTGAAACCGGTAGTGCCGATGAATTGATGCTAACTAGCGCTGAGGATTATCAAGATTGGGGGGTAAAGTTGCACCTTGATAGCCGAATTACCGTGCTAGATACCGCCAATAAAACCGTGACCACAGAAGCGGGCATAACGACAGCCTATGACAGTTTAGTCCTTGCAACAGGATCTTATCCATTTGTCCCACCTATTGCTGGTAACGATAGAGAAAGCTGTGTGGTGTACCGCACCATAGAAGATTTACAAGACATTGAAGCTGCGGCGAAAAAATCTAAAGTTGGCGTGGTAGTCGGTGGCGGCTTATTAGGCCTTGAAGCGGCAAATGCATTAATGGCCCTTGGCGTAACAACTCATGTTGTTGAATTTGCACCACAGTTAATGCCAGTACAATTAAATGATAAAGCGGGTGACTTACTAAAAAGTAAAATTAATGACTTAGGTGTATCAGTACATACCTCTAAAGCCACCACCGCCATTATCGATGGTGAGAGCGCACAGCACCGCATGACATTCAACGATGATAGTTTTCTTGAAACTGACATGATTGTGTTTTCTGCCGGTATTCGACCTCAAGATGCATTAGCGAGAAGCAGCGGTATGCAAATGGGTGATCGCGGCGGCATTGCAATTGATGATAACTGCTTAACCTCAGCTCCCGATGTTTATGCCATCGGTGAATGTGCATTATGGCAAAACCGCATTTTTGGCCTAGTTGCCCCAGGTTATCAAATGGCGCGAGTCGCTGTGTCGCATTTAGCGGCAGGAGTTGCTAAGGCGCCTGCGCCATCATTGGCATTTACTGGTGCGGATATGAGCACCAAACTCAAGCTATTAGGTGTTGATGTTGCCGCTATTGGTGAAAGCCGCGGTTTCGACAATGCGCAATTTGTGGAGTTATCTGACAATCAATCAGGCATATATAAAAAGCTGTGGTTAGATGAGTCGGGTCAATATCTTAAAGGCGCAGTATTAGTGGGCGATAACAGTGATTATGCCCGTTTACTGGATTTGTATTTATCGCAAGATGCAATTGAAGGCAATGCGGTTGAATTATTAATGACGGGTGATGAAACGGCGCTTGAATTAAAAGACAGCTCAATAGTTTGTTCTTGTCATCAAGTGACTAAGGCTGATATCGCCACTTCAGTGACCAAAGGCAATCATACCATTGCTGAAATCAAGACCTGCACCCGAGCCGCATCTGGCTGTGGTGGTTGCGCGCCATTGGTGAAGAAAATCATGGATGAAGCGCTCGTAGCAGAAGGGGTTGAGTGCAATACTGGCATTTGTGAGCATTTTGAACAGGATAGACAGTCTTTGTATCACTTGTGCCAAGTTGAAAACATTACTGACTTTGAGACGTTAATTACTCGCCATGGTAAACACGCTGGTACCAATGCTGGGTCGACGTTTGGTTGTGACATTTGTAAGCCCGCAGCAGGGTCAATTTTTGCTTCATTGCAGAATAAATATGTTTTAAACCAAGAGAGCAGTCATGTTCAGTTGCAAGATACTAACGATGCCTATCTTGGCAATATACAAAAAGATGGTACTTACTCTGTGGTGCCGCGAATTGCAGGTGGTGAAATTACCCCTGATGGTTTAATTGCCATTGGCGCCGTAGCCAAAGAATATGACTTATACACCAAAATCACTGGTGGTCAGCGAATCGACTTATTTGGCGCAAAATTATCAGAGTTACCGAGTATTTGGGGCCAATTAATTGCTGCCGGGTTTGAAACCGGTCATGCCTACGGTAAATCGCTGCGTACGGTTAAATCTTGTGTGGGTAGTACTTGGTGTCGTTATGGTGTTCAAGACTCTGTGTCTACAGCCATTGATTTAGAGAACCGCTATAAAGGCTTACGTGCGCCCCATAAAATTAAGTTTGCAGTCTCGGGTTGTACTCGAGAATGCGCAGAAGCCCAAAGCAAAGATATTGGTGTTATCGCAACCGATAAAGGTTGGAACTTATATGTTGCTGGGAATGGCGGTATGCGCCCACGTCATGGTGATTTATTTGCTACCGATTTAGATACCGATACCTTAGTCAAATATATCGACAGAGTTCTGATGTTTTATATAAAAACCGCTGATAAATTACAACGCACTTCAGTGTGGATGGAGTCGCTTGAAGGTGGTTTAGCATATCTACAGTCGGTGGTGATACAAGATAGTTTAGGCCTTGCTGCAGAGCTTGATAGTCAAATGGCCAAAGTGGTCGCGGCTTATCAATGTGAGTGGAAAACCAGTCTTGAAAAACCTGAATATCTTGCCCGTTTTAATGAGTTCGTTAACCCTGATGCTCAGCCTGAAGGTGAAACACACCTGTATCATCGCGCCCGTCAGCAGCGTTTTCCTGCTATGTCGTCTACCGGTGCAGGAAACATTGCGATTAAAGAAATTGAATCAGAATTAGAATCAGAAATTGCGGAGGAGTTGGTATGAGTTGGGTGAATGTATGTAATGAGTCAAGCTTACCTCAAGGCACGGGGATTGCGGCGTGGGTTGCAGGTAAAGCCGTCGCCATTTTTGATTTAGGTAAACACGGTTTGTTTGCCATTGATAATATCGATCCGGCGACAGGGGTAAGTTTGCTTGCTCGCGGCTTGATTTGTGACGTTGAAGGTCAGTTATGTGTGGCTTCTCCATTATATAAGCAACATTACAACTTAGTGACTGGCGTGTGTATTGAAAATGAAGCGATGGTGGCTCCACCCTATGAAATTAAAAAGGAAGCTGGCCAAGTATTAATACTGGCTAAATCATAGGGGCATATTATAAGCGTTTGAAGCATTTAATTACTTTTTATGCAAACACGAGTAACACTCATCAGCGTTAACTCACTTTAGGGTCGGTAGTGCTGTTGAGTTTACGCTATTCATAAATGATAAGACTAATATTTTTAATTATTTCTATGTTTTTCAATCCGCAAAGAAATTATAAATGTCGGGGATTACAAATAATGCTGGTAATTATTAATTAAGCATTTTTTACACTGTTCACTAATAACT
>NZ_MCTY01000176.1:19581-19707 GCF_002873635.1 Shewanella sp. 10N.286.52.B9 | reverse complement strand
CACAGCGGCGATGATGTACCCAGCTTTGCCGATACTGTGGCTGTTATACGCCATAGTTTTTTAGCATCGTTGTTAGCTACTGTGCTGGCAAGCCAGTGTAATTTACTTTAGCTCTGTTGCAGTTTA
>NZ_MCTY01000176.1:0-18795 GCF_002873635.1 Shewanella sp. 10N.286.52.B9 | reverse complement strand
CACTTACCGTAAAGATAAATTCCTACTGCCGAAATTGTTCCCACCGCAGCGATAATATACCAAGCGTTGCCGATACTGTGGGTGTTATACAGCAGCGTTGTTAGCTGCTGTGCAGGCTCACCGGTATAAGTCACTAAGGTTGAAAATGCTTCGCCTTGGGGGATTGCATCAACATCTGTTTGACTCATGCCACGCTCTGCAAGAAGCTGCAGTGAGAAAATCTCTTTTGAGGCATACATCTCATACAGTTTAGGCCCAAAGTAGCCTTCCAGAGTCCAGCCTATCCCTTGAGGTAACATCACAAAGCCTAAGTACATGGCTTTTTTACCTTCAGGGGCAATATTGCCCATAAACTCATTTTTCTTCGGGCTAATCATCATTTCGCCGAATGAGAACATTGCAATAGCCAGTACAATCATCCATGCAGCATTGGTTGCGCCAATGAGCACGAATGCCAAAATACTCAGTAAACAACCACCTAACATGGCAGTGGTAATACGATACTTAGCGGTAAGTGCAGCAACCAAGAAACAACTGGTCATGATCATACCAGCATTGAGGTTGAGCATGCCTTCAGGCATCACCTTAGTACCAGTATTATCTAGGCCTAACCAAAACTGGAAAAAGCCGTTAGAGGTGCCTTCAGGGCCAAATAGAGAGGTGACAATCACGCTGGTATCAACCCATTCAGCAATATGAATAGGTAATACATCAAATAAGGCATTAAATAAGAACCAGAAACCAGCAAATACCAACATGTAATAGATAACAACGGGCTTTTTAAGCTCATGAAGCGCATCACGCCATAATGCTTCTTGTTTAATTTCGCCTGATTTGACTTTGCGGGCCCGCTCAAGTCGCTCTTCTTTACCTGGTTCTTTATAAGCTAGTAAAAATAGGAAGTTAAAAGAGATGATGGCAGCACAAGCGTAAAACACATTATCCCATGATAACTGACGCATATGTACAGCCACTAAAGGCCCAAGGAAGCCACCAATATTGACCACTTGATAGAATATGCCCCACGCCATTGAGGTGTTTTGCCGTCCGGTTGAAAGCACTAAGGTGCCTTGAATACCGGGTTTAAAGATCCCTGTCCCTGCGGCCAATAATATTGCACCAATCAAGAAGCCATAAAAGCTTGGAAACATCGCCATCACCAAGTAACCCATGATCTTGATTACTGTTGAGGCAAAGATGGTTTCTTTGTAGCCTACGCGATCAGATATCCCGCCAGTAAATACTGGAATGAAGGTTTGCATAAATGCCCAAATGGCAATAATGACACCGTAATCACTAAGGCTAATACCCAGCCCGCCTTCCGAGGTTGGTGTTTTAGCATATAAACCGGCACTGGCTTTTACCCCATAGTAGGCAATACGTTCCACCAGCTCCATGCCGCCGACAATCCAAAATATATAACTTAAGCTGGCAATAGATGCCCACATGCCCAGCTGTTTCACTTCTCTTAGGTCGTTGCCTGAGTGTGAACTTTCACTCATAAATCACCCTTATGATTATTATTATTAACAATAGGTCGGCAGACACTTTACCTAAATTAACCAAATTTACCAAAGTTACTGAGCAGGAATGTGATAATTGCGTTTCGGAGGGGGATTTTTTATACAAAAAAGCGAGCTAATCGCTCGCTTTAATTAATCTGATGTCACTTAAAGGACTTAGCCACAGCACTTTTTATATTTCTTACCGCTACCACAAGTACAAGGGTCATTACGGTTAATTTTGGCTTCTGCGGTGACTGCCGTTGGCTTGTTTAAAATACCCAGAAGTTCAAATATATCTTCAGCGACGTCACTGTTAACAGTAATAGTTGCGACTAGTTTGCTCTCTGCAACTAATGCTTCAACTTCAAGCTTACGCTTATCAGTTTGAACTGATAACTGTAAAGGAAGCGCTGCAGTGCCAGGTTTAGCTTGGCGTTTGGTGTTGTAACCACTTTCGCCATAGGCAGGTTTTGGCGTTTGACGGCCTTTGAAAAAGAATTTATCTGACATGTGTTGTGCCTGCCTATCGTTTTAAATGTCGAGTATTTGAACCAAGGTGGTAAACCAAGGCATTTGAAGCTAACTTAAGGTTGATAAGTGATTATAAGCTAAAGCTTCAAGACTCTTAAAATGGATGAAAAATATCTAGAGGCGAAGCTTATACAGTATCTAAGCCATTTTGACCATTTTTTTAGGTGTTATTTGCCTGAATAAGCCGCCAGTGGCGTTGTAATTAACTTAATGGAGATAAGTTTTTACAATCTATTGTAACTGCTCAACAATCATACTTTTCATCGCTTGGGTTAATTTTAGCCATTAAAAAAGGCTATCAAATACCTTGATAGCCTTTTTCGTTTGGGTTTATTTAGCGAGATGGCAAATAAACCAAGCTTTGTTACTTAGCCTTCTAGCTTAGCAAGTTCTGCTTTTTGCTCTGCAAGCTTATCCATATCACGTTGATATTCAGCTTGCTTAGCACGTTCTTTTTCAATCACGGCGGCAGGGGCTTTAGCCACAAAGCCTTGGTTAGATAACTTGCCTTCAATGCGCTTGAACTCGCCAGCTGCTTTTTCAAGTAGCTTGTCGATACGGGCTACTTCTTTAGCCACATCAATCAACCCTGCCATTGGGATTAATAGCTCCATGTCACCGACAAGTTGGGTAGTCGACATTGGGGCAGTTTCACCATCAGCAAGAATTGTCATAGACTCAAGCTTAGCTAGTGTCTTGAAGAAAGTTTGATTAGCCTCTAAACGTGCCTTATCTTGCTCACTCACGCCGCGAAGTAGGGCGTTAAGTGGCTTAGATGGGGCAATGTTTAGTTCAGCGCGAATGTTACGCACAGCAGTAATGACTTGCTTAACCCACTCAAGATCTTCCATTGCCTGCGCGTCTACCTTAGTTGCGTCATACTCAGGGAATTGCGCAATCATTAAGGTATCACCTTCAACACCTGCTAGCGGCTTAACGCGCTGCCAGATAGTTTCAGTGAGGTAAGGCATCATTGGGTGCATTAGGCGCTGCATTTGCTCAAGTACATTAACCAGCGTATGACGTGTGCCACGCAGTTGTGCATCGGTGCCGTTTTGCATTACCGGCTTAGTGAGCTCTAGGTACCAGTCACAGAATTGGTTCCAGGTGAACTCATAAATAGTATTAGCCGCTAAGTCGAAACGGTAATTGGCCATGTGCTCATCGTAGGTTTTAACGGTTTCGTTAAACAGACCGATAATCCAGCGATCAGCTAGCGACAATTCCATTGCTCCTGGCTTGCCATCAACCAAGATTTGGCCGCAATCTAATGCTTCGCCGATAGCATCGTCTGCTGCATCTTCAGTTTGCACTTCAGTGTTCATCAACACGTAACGTGATGCGTTCCAGATCTTGTTACAGAAGCTGCGGTAACCATCAAGGCGTTTCATGTCCCAGTTAATGTCACGACCGGTTGATGCCATTGAAGCTAAAGTAAAGCGCAGTGCATCGGTGCCATGTGCTTCAATACCTTCACTGAATTCTTTACGAGTGCTTTTTTCAATTTTAGCGGCCATTTTGGGCTGCATCATATTGCCGGTACGTTTTTCAACAAGTGATTCAAGATCGATACCGTCAATCATGTCTAAAGGATCTAATACGTTACCTTTAGATTTGGACATCTTATTACCGGCTTCATCACGGATAAGTCCAGTGACATATACCGTTTTGAAAGGCACTTGCGGCTTGCCGTTTTCATCTTTGATGAAATGCATGGTCATCATGATCATGCGCGCCACCCAGAAGAAGATAATATCAAAACCTGTGACCAACACGTCAGTTGGGTGGAAAGCTTTCAATTCTTCAGTATTTTTTGGCCAGCCAAGTGTTGAGAATGTCCATAACGCTGAGCTGAACCAGGTATCTAATACATCGTTATCTTGACGTAAAACAACCGAGTCATCTAGCTTATGTTTAGTGCGAACTTCAGTTTCGTCACGACCCACATAGACTTTGCCACTTTCGTCATACCAAGCTGGGATACGATGTCCCCACCAAAGTTGACGTGAGATACACCAATCTTGAATGTCGCGCATCCAAGAGTTGTACATGTTCTCGTATTGCTGTGGCACAAACTTGATGTCGCCGTTATCAACCGCTTCCATGGCTGTTTTAGCCATAGGCGCAACTGACACATACCATTGGTCGGTAAGTAGTGGCTCAATAACCACGCCAGAGCGGTCGCCGTATGGCACTTTTAATCCGTGAGGATCAATTTTGCCTAATAAACCTAAGGTGTCGAACTCTTCAACAATGGCTTTACGTGCAGCAAAGCGCTCAAGACCGGCATAACGCTCAGGTAAGCTGTTATCTAATTCGGTGTTTGCGGTGCCATCAGTATTTACCACTTCTGCAGCGCTACGAATGTCAGCATTGATGGTTAAGATGTTGAACATAGGTAGGGCGTGACGCTTACCGACTTCATAATCGTTAAAGTCATGAGCTGGAGTGATTTTCACACAGCCGGTACCAAACTCCATGTCAACATAGTCATCTGCCACAACAGGAATACGACGGTTAACGATTGGCAGAAGAATGAACTTACCAATAAGTGATTGATAACGCTCATCATCAGGGTGAACCGCAACGGCACTATCACCTAGCATGGTTTCAGGACGTGTGGTGGCAACTTCTAAGTAGTCTTTACCGTCGGCTGTCAATGCGCCATCAGCTAACGGGTAGCGGAAATGCCACATGCTACCTTGCTTTTCTTTGTTTTCTACTTCGAGATCTGAAATAGCAGTGTGCAGTTTTGGATCCCAGTTGACTAAGCGTTTACCACGATAAATCAACTCGTCATCATATAAGCGTACAAATACTTCTTGTACGGCTTCAGACATACCTTCGTCCATTGTGAAACGTTCACGATCCCAATCAACAGAAGCGCCTAAACGACGTAGCTGTTTGGTGATGGTGCCACCTGATTCATTTTTCCAATCCCAGATGCGCTCGATAAAGTTATCACGGCCTAGGTCGTGACGACCTAAACCTTCTTCTGCAAAGACTTTACGCTCAACCAGCATTTGGGTTGCAATGCCTGCGTGATCGGTACCCACTTGCCAAAGGGTGTTTTTGCCCTTCATGCGCTGGTAGCGAGTCAACGTATCCATGATGGTGTCTTGGAATGCATGACCCATGTGCAAACTACCCGTCACATTTGGTGGCGGGATCATGATGCAATAGTTACCTTTTGACTCATCGCCATGTGGTTTGAAGTAGCCTTGCTCTTCCCAATTTTGGTATAGAGATTGCTCAATTGACTGCGGATTATATGTTTTTTCCATGGGATTTTTGTTTTCTCAATCTAAATTAATAGTTGGTATTGTTAACGAATCAACTGACTTAAACGCCAGTGAACTCAGTGGTAGTAAGCTCAATGCCCAATTGCTTGTATTCACGGTAGCGAATACGGGCAATCTGTTTAAGCGCATCATCATTAGCAACAAAATCGATAATATGCGGAAAGTTAACCGCAAATGCTGGCACTTGGTCTGCAAGGTTTATCAGTAATTGGCGACTTTTATTGGCGCCTAATTTATCAAAACCAATCTCGACAGGTGAACCTGTTATCGGTCCTTCCCCTTTTAAATTGTGGGGAACAAATGCTGTTGGCTCAAATTGCCATAATAATTCATCAATGGCATAGGCTTGTTGCTTATTCTGACAGTGAATATAAACAAGCTGCTGCTGGCGATAATGCCGTTCTGCAATCTGACATGCTGCAAGGTATACGCTTTCAAGCGCACTGGCTTGGGTATTGATTGCTGGCATTAAGTAAAACAGAGTCTTTGACATTATTTTAAATTTTGATGAAGTAAAGGCGAATTTTACACTAAAAGCATCGATTGGGGCTAGGGTGCAGGAGAGTTAATTTTGCTTAATTGAATAGAAATCTGCTGAAATTTTAGCAATCCTTGTGTTCGCATTTATTTGTCAGGCTTATCGGTTTGCTTGCTACTCAAAGGGAGCTGTTTTTGCGGTTTTAAAATATGTAAACCTTCGAACAAGAGGGATAAAAAAGGCGAAGTAACTACTTCGCCTTTTATTAGGTTACTGCCTGTTATTTACAGTAAACTATTAGCAACAAACTATTTGCAACAAAAGTCAATTACTCGCCTTGCTCAACTCCTGCGCGGTTCAATAAGAACTGGCTTAATATTGGTACTGGACGACCTGTAGAGCCTTTATTAGCGCCACTGTTCCAAGCTGTACCGGCAACATCAAGATGTGCCCAGTTATATTTTTTAGCAAAGCGCGCTAAGAAACAAGCTGCAGTGATTGACCCTGCTGGACGACCACCTAGATTAGTCATATCAGCAAACGGGCTTTCAAGCATTTCTTGATACTCATCCCAAATCGGCATGCGCCATGCGCGATCACCTGATTGCTCACCGGCATTGAGTATTTCATGGGCAAGTGGATTATGAGATGAGAATAAACCTGAAGCATGTTTGCCCAGAGCAATGACACAAGCACCAGTTAATGTGGCAGTATCAATCACTAATTCTGGGTCAAAACGCTCAACATAAGTCAGCACGTCACATAATACTAAGCGGCCTTCGGCATCAGTATTAAGCACTTCAACAGTTTGACCTGACATAGTGGTTAAGATGTCACCAGGGCGATAAGCATTACCCGCAACCATGTTTTCACAACCTGCAAGAATACCGATAACGTTAATTGGCAGCTTCATTTCACATAAGGCTTTCATGGCGCCAATAACACCGGCAGCGCCGCCCATGTCGTATTTCATCTCATCCATGGCCTCGCCCGGCTTTAATGAAATACCACCAGAATCGAAGGTAAGGCCTTTACCAACAAGGACGATTGGCTTTTGAGTCTCATCAACTGCGCCCTTATATTCCATTACTGTCATGATAGATTCATTGGCACTAGCACGCCCTACAGCAAGGTATGAATGCATACCGAGTTTTGCCATTTGCTCTTCGCCCACAGTTGAAACCGTAAGGCTGTCATGAACTTCAGCAATTTGACGTGCTTGAGAGGCTAAGTATGCAGGGTTACAAATGTTTGGCGGCATGTTGGCAACATCACGGCATAAGTTCATACCTGATGATACTGCCATTCCATGGTCGATAGCGCGTTCACCAAGAGTTAACTCGCGACGAGTCGGGACATTGAATACCATTTTACGTAACGGACGACGGGTTTCGCCTTTACGGGTTTTCAGAGCATCAAAGCTATATAAACTGTTATAAGTGGTTTCAACTGCTTGGCGTACTTTCCAATAAGTATCGCGGCCTTTAACGTGTAATTCAGTTAAGAAGCAAACTGCTTCCATTGAACCCGTTTCATTTAAGGTATTGATAGTCTTTGTGATAATTTGTTTGTATTGGCGCTCATCAAGTTCACGCTCTTTGCCACAACCGACTAACAAAACACGCTCACTGAGCACATTGGGAACATGATGCAATAATAACATCTGTCCAGGTTTGCCTTCTAAATCACCGCGTCGAAGCAAGTTACTGATGTAACCTTCACTGATTTTATCCAACTGCTCTGCGATACCTGACAAACGACGTGGTTCGTATACACCGACAACGATACAAGCTGAACGTTGTTTCTCGGGGCTGCCGCTCTTTACGCTAAACTCCATGAGCACTCCTAGATTATTAAAGACAAATTTTTATATTTATTAGATAATGTTTTAATTCGGCCTGTTAGGCCATATTTACAAACCTTTAAGGAAATAAATCCTTGGTAATTTTCTGCTATATCAGCTAAATGAATTACACTTAAAGAAGCTCACGCGCTGGTCAGAAAACTATCAATAACTGCTAAAAGCAGACATTTAATAGTGAAGTTACTCTGATACCAGCAAAAAGACAAGTTTTAGACTGTGGATCCTACCTGTGATTGTATTTAGATACTTGATCGTTGAAGTTTTAAAAGCCCAATTTGCGATACTTTTGGTGCTGTTAACTATTTTTATTAGCCAGCAATTTGTGCGAGTACTGGGAGATGCCTCTGATGGTGATTTCCCTGCGTCTTTAGTGCTGACGTTATTGGGGCTAAATTTACCGCAATTAACCGTTTTGGTGTTGCCGCTGAGCTTTTTCTTAGGGATATTGCTCGCCCATGGGCGAATGTATGCCGAAAATGAAATGGTGGTGCTTCATGGCGTCGGGATCAGTGAGTGGTATGTCACCCGTGTGACCTTGCTTTTGGCGGTAGCAAATTTAGTGTTTACTGGTATTTTATCGGTTTATGTAGGTCCATGGGCGGAAGAAAGACAAAATCAAGTGCTAGAACAGGCACAGTCAGAAGCCGGTTTAGCAGCAATTACCCAAGGCCGCTTTCAAGCTAGCCCTAATGGCCGAGCTGTGTTGTTTGTTGAAAAAATCACTAAATCTAACGAATTACAAAAAGTGTTTGTGGCTCAGTTACCTGATCCTGAAGACGAAAAAGGCTTAACTAATATTGTGGTTTCAGAAAATGGCCGCGTAGTGGAAGATAAGTTTGGTAGCCAGCAATTACAACTTGATAATGGTACCCGTTATCAAGGTAGCCCGAATAATCTTGACTATCAAATGATTGAGTTTGGTGGTTATAAGATGGAAATTAAAGAGCAAGAAGTGGATGAACGTCGTCGTAAGCTTTCAGCTTTACCGGTTGATCAGTTACTTGCTACGCCAGGCCCTGAAGCAGCAGCAGAATTCCATTGGCGTTTAGCGCTGCCTTTAGCGATTCCACTCATGACCTTAATTGCAGTGCCACTGGCTCGGGTGAATGTAAGGCAAGGTAAGTTTGCCAAAATGTTCCCAGCGATTTTACTTTATTTAGGCTATTTCGGCTTAATGGTTGCCGGCCGTAAAGCGCTTGAGGATGAAGTCATCCCACAAGTATTAGGCATGTGGTGGATTCATGGCTCAGCATTTATTATCGGTATACTCTTACTGGGTAAAGAGCGTCCAAGTGGTGCTAAGTTACTGCAATTACTTAAACGTAAGAAGGTGGCAGTATGAAGATACTCGATCTCTATATTGCCCGAGTGATTATTGGCACATCGGCGTTATGTTTACTTATTTTAACTGGCTTGTCGGGCATCATTAAGTGGGTTGATCAGCTACGTGTAGTTGGCCGCGGTGCTTACACTATGTTTGATGCGATTATCTATGTTATTTACTTAATCCCCCGTGATATTGAGTTGTTTTTCCCCATTGCAGTATTACTTGGGGCGCTGATTGGTATGGGAATGTTGGCATCGAACTCTGAATTAGTAGTAATGCAGGCGTCCGGTATGTCTCGGTTGCAAATTACGATTTCAGCGATGAAAACTGCCATTCCATTGATGATCATTGTAATGGCCTTAGGCGAGTGGGGTGCACCTGTTGCAGAAAGAACAGCCAAAGAGCTACAAGCAACCAAAGTTTCTGGTGGTAGCCTGATCAAATCTCATCGAGGCGTGTGGGCAAGAGACGGTGACTTATTTGTCAATATTGGTGAAGTTGAAACCATAAACACCTTAAATAAAGTGACCTTTTATAAGTTTAATGATCAGTTAGAGTTAACCACCATGACTCAGGCTCAAAGCGCTAAATTTTCTAATGATGTATGGCGCTTATTTGATGTTAAAAATACCATAGTTACTGATAACAAGATTAGCTTCGAATACCAAGAAGAGCGAATTTGGAACTCTACCTTAACCCCTGATAAATTAAGTGTGGTGTCAGTAAAACCTGAAGCGTTAAGCATTCAAGGTCTAGTGGGTTATTTAGATTACCTTGAAGCTAATCAGCAAGATCCGAGTCGTTATGAGCTGGCTTTGTGGCGTAAAATTATGCAGCCAATTACTGTAGCAGTGATGATTTTAGTGGCACTGTCATTTGTATTTGGCCCCTTAAGAACCGTGACAATGGGCGCAAGAGTCTTGCTTGGCGTGGTCGCTGGCTTTAGCTTTTATATTTGTAGTGAGATATTTGGCCCTATGAGTATTGTTTATGGCTTACCCGCCTATATAGGTGCAGGTATGCCACCACTACTCTTTAGTATTGGCGCGTTATATTTCATCAGAAAATAGCCTTTGCCTGATAGGGCGCTTGCTTCTGGCAAGTCTGCAATAATAAATATCCCAATGACGTTAGTTGTTGGGATTTTTTTATATTTACTTGACCACATCAACCAGGGTTTTATTGCTGTACTCTACCTCTACCTCTACCTCTACCTCTACCTCTACCTCTACCTCTAGTTCTGCTTTTAGTTTGAGCCTTAGCCCAAATCGCTGCGCCATGTTAGCGGCTTGATGTTCTACAGCACCAATAAAAAACGCCGTAACCCATAGGATTACGGCGTGTTCTTTGATGGTACTAGTTTATGGCACTAGTTTATGGCATTAGTTTGTGCCGCTAGTTTAAGCGCCGCGCCAATTGCGCATTTGGTTCGCTTCAACCGACAGTACTACGACTTCTGATTGGGTCATTTTATCTTGTAGGGCCTGTTTATCAGGATTGATAAGAATAAATAAGTTACCAATACCAGCCAGTGACCACACCACGCGGGCAAGCGCAGTAACAAAACTTAAGTTTTGTCCATTAGGGTGCTGCACTTTTAAGCGCCATGCTCTCATCCCTAATGTTTGACCGCCGCGGCTCCAAAATAAGGCATAAAAAGCGACGACACAAAGTACGACCCATAACTGATAAATACCTTTATACAGTGGGGTTTGATGCAGTGCATCTGCAATGTGCTCGTAACCATCCATTGAAATAACGCCGCTGCTGGTAAGGCCGACAAACAGGCCAAAACCAATGGCACCGGCAACCATATATACGGCTACAGCCAATAATGAGTCATATATTATGGCGCCACAGCGGCGGATAAAGCTGGCTCTAGGGAAATTAGCGTGGTCTGAATTTATCATGTAAATCCTTTTATTGTTGTTGTCACTAATAATTGGTGATGCCACTAATACAAATGCGCTTAACTCTTAGCGGTTAGTTTTTGACTGTTAGCTTTGCTCGTCATCATCACGAACAAATTTGATGCTACTAAAACCGAAACGGGCAAACTCGGTTTTACGGTAATCTTTTTCTGCTTTAGCCCCTTTTTTAGAGGTCATTGCAATTTGCTGTTCCATAGCCAAGAAGTTGGTTAAATCAATACCTTCAGCTTCAGCCGCAGCTTCGTATAGGTCATGATGTATATCGTAACTGAATGCGATTGTTTTGGTTTTACCTTTAAAGGTATAAATGACTTGGCGAGCCATGGAAACTCCTGAGTTTGGCGGCTTAACATTAGCTTGCTAAGCAACACATACGACTAAGATAAGCTGGCGGTTAAGCATTGATACTTGATTACGCAGCTTTTGAGATTGATACCCCTGAGCAATTTATTTACAGGGGTAAAAATTTGAGGGCTATTATAGCTAAATGCAGCGTTTCAAGATAGCTTTGTCATAATGCAATCAATAAGGATAAAAGATGCACAAAATATCAAGTCTCAAATTGCTGATGGTTAGCTTACTATTGGTAACCTCTAGTGCTGCTATGGCAGGAAAAGAGGCCTTTAAAGCTGGAACTGTGATAAAAGGCTATGGCGAAATCGCGACAATTGACAGCCAACTGGCCTTGCCAAAAGGCATGCAATTTAATATCGCTTTTGATATGAGCAAAGCGGCTAAGGTTGGTGAGGTTAATCGCAGTTTAAATACCCTTGCTAGATTTATTAATATGCATGAGGCTGCAGGGGTTAAATCTAAAGATATTAATTTAGCTATGGTCGTACATGGCAGCGCCGTTGGGGACTTAGCTGATGATGGCTATTATCGCCAGCAACACGGCTTAGCTGCGCCCATCGAAAATGCCAATAAAGCCTTGGTACAGCAATTAACTGAATATGGGGTGAAGGTCTATATTTGTGGTCAAAGCGCAGCGTATTACAACCTTAGTAATCAAGCATTATTGCCTGGAGTTGAAATGGCGTTATCAGCAATGACGGCCCATGCTATTTTGGCGGAGCAAGGCTATAGCCTTAACCCATTCTAAAGCCGTTTCTAAAACCCTTTCTAAAATGTTCGGCTAAACATCATCTTAAAACTCTTTAAGAAACCCAACCAGAAACAAAAAAAAGCGCCGACATTAAGTTAGCGCTTTTCGTTACAGCAGTTAATTAGCGAGTTAAGCCAGCGACTCTACTAATAAACATAACTCTGATAACTGGTTGTTTGGGTATACCAAATAGGTTTTATGATGTTTGATAAGACTGGTTTTTTTATTACCTTGGCTAACCAATAGCCCTTTATTGAGCGCTTGCTCGGCAAAATATTGCTCATCACCACGCACATAGATAGCTAAAGGCTTAATGAGTCTATCTACATCAAAATAGTGCGACAGCTGATGTTCACAAATCACCATACTCGATTGACCATTACCCGCCAGTTTGAGCTTTTTGGCACCTGAGTCTGAAAACGCAGTATCAGTAATAACAAACCATTCGTTGCTATCTAAATGCTCGATAAGCGCATCGATTGCGCCTTTTTCTGATAAGGTGGTGGTGAGCACTTGTTGGTATTGAGTTGCGATACGTTGCAGTAGCTGCGGTAACATGGCGCCAGCGCCTTGGCTGCGAGCCATACGGATCCAGCTATTGAGATCATCTGCAACCATTTTAGGAAAGCGCTTATCCCGTAATGACTCCACCATCCATGCACACAGAAAATGACTTTCTTGGGCTGGGGTTCGCTTGGCTTTTTGCTTTAATGCAGACTCTTGCAAGGCTTTAATCCCTGCTTCAGCTAGGGCCAAAATCGCTTGGTTGTATGTTGGTGCTTGTGTTGTATTTTGCATAAATAACTCCGCCGCAGAAAAATGGGAAGTGCGGCGAGGCTATTGTAGCAAAGGCGAGTTATTGCTGCTGCAAATTATTGCCCTTGCAGTAATTTAGCCGCGGTTAAGATAAGCTCAGGTGCGGGGCGCACTTTATAATTTGGATTTATGTATTGAAAGTGTACCAAGCCGGTTTTATCTGCCAGATAAACTGCAGGCACTGGTAAGACTAAGCGCTGCTCACCTACAGGTGTGGTCCAAAGAGTATTTTCAACACTGAGCTTGGCGCGGTACATACTAGTGACTTTTTCACTGGTATAAAAGGCAATACCAAATGCTTGGGATGCGGTCATATTTTCATCTGATAGCAATAGGTAATCCAGTTTATTGTCATTCATTGAGGCTTTAAGTTTAGCGGGTGAGTCAGGTGAAATCCCCACTAACTGAAAACCCATTTCAATTAATTTAGGCTCAATAGCTTTAAGTTGGCCCATTTGAACATTACAAAATGGGCACCAACCGCCACGATAGAAAAAGAAGATAGTGGGCTTAGCTGCGGTTAATGCTAGTAGGTTAACCTTATTGCCGGCAACATCTTTAAGGTCAAGGTTCGGGATTTGTTGTCCATTCATTAATGGCATGACGTGGTATTCATCGCTAGCAATAGGTTTAGCCATTGAAGGTAAGCTAAATAAGGCCATTGCGACGACTAATATAAGTTTTTTTAACATGCTGAAATCCATATTCAATTAAAGTGATGATCTTAGTGAGCGCCCTAATTGGCACTTCTTATCGCCGAGTTATACTGGTTATAATATTCGCTGTTACGGCGACAATGATTAGACCTGATCACCACAGTTTTTATTTCATCGAACTTACTTAAAGCGAATAATGAGTTACTTATTGGTTTTTAGGCATAAAAAAGGCGCTAATAGCGCCTTAATATTGAAATAATAAAGGGATGATTACTTCAGTTTTTTGTACTTAACGGTACTGGTTGATTTACCTACCGTTACGCGGCGACCTTGCATGTTACGCTCACCGACAACTTGCTCACCCGCGCTATCAGCACGTTGTTGTTTCTTCGCAAAGCTACGACGCTTTTGAATTTGCTTTAACAGTAATTCACGGCTGCCAACTTCATAACCTGGCGCAGTAATTCGGCGAATTGGTTGACCGATTAATTTTTCAATATCATGTAAGGTGCGCTCTTCTTCGCGGCTCACAAATGAAATTGCGGTACCTGATTTACCTGCACGTCCGGTGCGGCCGATACGGTGCACATAATCTTCAGCAAGAAATGGTAAGTCATAGTTAACAACATAGCCTAAATCTTGAATATCCAATCCACGAGCGGCAACTTCGGTTGCAACTAGCACACGTACTTTACCTTCAACAAATTCACGTAATGCACGGCGTCGACTGCCCTGGGCTTTTTCGCCATGAACCACAGCTGACGGAATACCATCAAGGTTAAGTTCTTTCACTAGCTTATCTGCAGCATCACGGGTTGCAGTGAAGACTAACACCTGTTGCCAGTTTTTAGTGCCAATCAATTCAGATAGTAATTCACGCTTACGGCGCTGCTCAACGGGATAAACCACTTGGCTTACGGTATCTGCGGTGGTGTTTTGTTTGTCAGCAGTAATGACCACTGGCTTTTCAAGCATTTCGTTAGCAAGCTTCTTAACTGAGGTTGAGAAGGTGGCTGAGAATAATAAGTTTTGACGCTGCTTATTCACGGCTTGAAGAATTTTTTGAATGTCGGTGCTAAAGCCCATATCCAGCATACGGTCAGCTTCATCAAGGACTAAAAACTCAACATTTGAAAGGCTTAAGTTACATGCGTTTAAATGCTCAAGTAAACGCCCTGGGGTTGCTACAATAATGTCAGCACCACGTTTAAGCTTTTGCGCTTGGCTAGTCAGCTTTACGCCGCCATAAATGGTCAGTACTTCCATGTTGATGTTCTTGCTGTAATCAGCAATATTGTCAGCAACCTGAGCAGCTAGCTCGCGCGTCGGGGTTAAGATTAACGCGCGGGTATTTGAATGCTGTAACTCACGTGGGTTTTCAACCATTTTTTGCAGCATAGGTAATGCAAATGCGGCTGTTTTACCAGTACCGGTTTGGGCGCTGGCAAGTACATCTTGGCCACGACGAATTGCTGGAATAGCTTGTTGTTGAACGGGTGTCATAGTTTTATACCCGCAATCAGCGATCGCACTTAATATTTCTGGGGCGAAGCTAAAAGATTCAAATTTCATTGGTATCTTGTTCCTATCATTATCACGTCATTCAACAGTTCAGTGGCTAGTTAACTAAAAATATTAGTTTTCAACCTGCCTGAGTATAGTTCATCGTGCTAGTACCAAAACGACTTAGCATGTCATTTTAACATGGGTTTTAAAGTTCGCTAATGGATCAGCGGCGGCGGAGTATAACAAAGTTTTTTGATTAATTCTTAACTAAGTTTTGTGGTCAGTTTTTAGGGCATGATTATGGCGACGTTATGGCAATTAGAAACGGGCTCTGAAAACAAAAATGCCCAATTTAAATGGCTTAAAATTGGGCAAGTATGGGGATAATGACTAAGTTATATTAAAGCTCAGTCGTTACCTCAGTTAACCATGCAAGGTCATCACCTGTGAGCATAGTTGATAAGGTGGTAAACACTTTTTGATGGTAGCGATTTAACCAATCAATTTCAGCTTGAGTGAGTAAGGATTTATCAATTAAACGCTTATCAATAGGGATTAGTGTTAAGGCATCAAACTCCAGCATTTCACGCTCAGCATTAACTAGGCTTGGTGATGGGAGCACAGCCACTAGGTTTTCAATGCGAATACCAAATTCATTAGCGCGGTAATACCCCGGCTCATTGGATAACACCATACCTGGCAATAATGGCACGCCATTCACGTTTTTACCAATGCGCTGCGGGCCTTCATGAACACTTAAAAAATGTCCTACGCCATGGCCTGTGCCATGGTCATAATCAAAACCATGTTGCCACAAGTACTGACGAGCAAAGCCATCTAACTGCTGGCCTGATGTGCCTTTAGGGAATTTGGCTTGATCAAGGGCAATATGACCTTTTAATACTAAGGTGACCATTTTTTGTTGCTCAGCGCTGACGTCACCAATGGCAATAGTACGGGTGACATCTGTGGTGCCATCAAGGTATTGCGCCCCAGAATCTACCAAGTAAATGCTGTTCATGGTCATTTGACTTGGCGTGGCGTCATTATGATTGTAATGACACATAGCGGCGTTAGCACCGGTGGCTGAAATGGTATCAAAGCTTGGCTCACGATACAGTGGGTCAATTAATCTGAATGATTCCAGTTTATCGGCAAGCTGGGCTTCATCATAAAGACGGTTGGCGGCAACTTCCATATCAAGCCAAGCAAGAAAACGGCTTACTGCTGCACCATCACGGATATGACATGCTCGCATACCACTAAGCTCGGCGGCATTCTTTTGTGCTTTTGGCAGCGCGACAGGATCTGAGCCCGCAACTAATATGGCGCCCGCTTGCTCTGCGGTTAGCTGGGTCCAAGCATTGCTGGTATTAGGGTCTGCCAGCAGTTTTACACCGTTAAGTTGCTTAAGCGCTTCAGCTAATAATGATTCATCTTTAAATTCAACGCCAGCGCCCACATGCTCAGCAAAGCCTTGGGGCAGTTTGTTGCTATCAGCAAATAAGGTCATATCACCGTTGGCATTGAGTAACGCGCAGCCTAAGGTGACGGGTAATCTTGGCACATCGTTGCCACGAATATTAAGTAACCAACAGAATGAGTCTAAAGCGGCAATTAATGCCATATCGGCGCCTTGCTTGGCAATGATGTCACCAATTTGTTGACGTTTATCAAGGCTATTACGGCCTGCGCCCTCATGGCTAAATAAGGTAATGGGCTCTGTTGGTAGCATTGGGCGTTGCTGCCAATGGATATCAATTGGGTTTTCAGCAACTGACACTAAGCTAATATCAGCTTTTGTTAATTGATGCTGTGCTTGTTGATACCAAGCTAAGGTATGTAATCGGCTATCTATGCCAACACGTTTACCTTGAGCTAACTTATCAATCAGCCATTGAATTTGCGGCGTATCCGTTAGGCTTTCATAACTAAACAACTGCGCATCAACTTGCAGTGCCACTTGCACTGTGTAACGACCGTCAACAAAAATAGCGGCCGTGTCTTTTAAAATAATAGCCATGCCCGCCGAGCCGGTAAAACCAGTAGCCCAATGCAGCCTTTCATTGCGCTCAGGGACATATTCACCGAGGTATTCATCTGCTCGGGGAATAATAAAAGCATCGAGATTTTGTTGCGACATGGTTTGGCGAATGGCATCAAGGCGCTGAGTGATCGTATCTGGCATGGTTGCTCCATTGGAGGTGGCTGATTGATTCAGTCTTATTAAGGTAAAGCGATTATCGTAACGGCGGTTTATTTTCAAACAAAGCGCTGACGATAGTCATCATCTGCAGGGTAACCGCAGCGAGTGTAATGTTGAAATACAATTGATAATTTATATTGTATACATTTTGTGGTTGAAGTTTACACTATGCGGATTATCGGATCACTAATAGAATAAAATTTGCTTATCTAGCATTAATTATCGGAGCGTACTATGACAGTCGGAGTCGGAACCCAAACCCCACAACAAGCATTAGCGAGTTTGTCAGATATGACCCATGATGTGGCTGCTATTGGGGTAGGAGAGTTTGAACAGCGAATTAGCCAAGCACAGCAATTAATGCAGCAACAAGGCATTGAAGCCATCTACATTAATGCTGGCACTAACCTGTACTATTTTACCGGTACTCGCTGGTATGCTAGCGAGCGTATGGTTGGGGCGATTATTCCTGCCTGCGGTGAGCTTGAATATATTGCCCCTGCATTTGAGCTTGATACCTTACAAGGTTATATGGCCGTCAAGGGCAAGGTGAATACCTGGCAAGAAGATGAAAGCCCTTTTCAGTTATTTGCCGACATGCTAGCAAATAAAGGCATTAATGCTGGCAAGGTGGGCATTGATGAAGCCAGCGCTTTCTTTATTTTTGATGGTATTCGCAGCGCCAATGATCAACTCAATTATGTGAATGCCAAAAGCATCACTGCCGGTTGTAGAATGATTAAATCGCCAGCGGAGCTGGCCTTGTTGCAACGAGCTAAGGACATGACCTTAGCGGTTCATATTGCTGCCGCCAGTATCTTACGTGAAGGCATTAGCACCAAAGAAGTGGAAGATTTTATCCATCAAGCCCACATCAAGGTTGGCGCGCCAGCAGGTTCATATTTTTGCATTGTATTGTTTGGCGAAGATACCGCGTACCCCCATGGGGTTAAGTCGCCTAAAACACTGGATTTAAACGACACGGTATTGATTGATACCGGTTGTCAGCTAGGCGGCTATAACTCAGATATTACCCGCACTTATGTATTTGGTGAGCCAAGTGAGCGCCAACGTGAATTATGGAATTTAGAGCAACAAGCGCAACTGGCGGCGTTTGCTGCTGCGACTATTGGCGCAACGTGTGCAAGTGTTGATAAAGCGGCTCGAGAAGTAATCGTTAATGCAGGTTTTGGCCCAGGTTATGATGTGCCAGGCTTACCCCATCGCACCGGACACGGAATTGGCTTAGATATTCATGAATGGCCCTATTTAGTGCTAAACGATCACACCCAGCTAGCAGCAGGAATGTGCTTTAGTAACGAGCCGATGTTATGTGTACCAGGTGAGTTTGGCGTTAGACACGAAGATCATTTTTATATGACTGAATCTGGCGCTGTGTGGTTCACCCAGCCGGCTAAATCAATTGATGATCCATTTGGGCTAAGCTAGATATCGACATCACTATTTAGTGAGTTGCGATAAACAATATAGATGAACCAATAAAAAATCCCTTGTAGCTTGGCTATAAGGGATTTTTATTTTCTGGCGCTTAAACCTTAAACCTTAAA
>NZ_MCTY01000175.1:0-50494 GCF_002873635.1 Shewanella sp. 10N.286.52.B9 | reverse complement strand
TATCAGTATATTGCAATGTACTGTTTAATCTATATAAGGTGATGAAAATGCGTAATTATTATAACTTTTAATCAAGTCGTGCAGCTTATTAGCAGTAACATTAGTTGTTTTAGGCTTTATAAAAAAGCGTGTAAAAGCTGGTTGAATTCGTCTGCCTGTTCTTGATTACACATGTGACCAGCGTTACTGATCTGCAGCTGTTTACTGGCGCTAATACAGTCTTGCATTAAATAGGCTTCTAGCGGCGTTCGCAGTTTATTTTGTGAGCCAACGAGGATTAAACATGGCAGGGTGAATTGCTCTGCTAATTCTAAGCTGTCACGTTTATAAAATACTAACGGCGCAAACAAGGCAAGTTGTTCAATGCGTTGAGCTGATAACCCCATTAGCTGTTGGTTAAAGTTAGCCATTAATGTTTGAGAATCATCGGTTGCAGCAAAAAACTGGCTGCTTATCGTATCGGCGAGTGCTTCACTGCACTGTTTAGCTGCGCAAAGCTCATCAATCCATAATTGGTATTTGGCACTATTAACCTGTGGTTCAAAGCCAATAAAACTGTTGGCTAGGACCAATTTTGAAATCGTTTTAGGTTGGGCTAAGACCATTTCTGCTGCAATAGCGCCGCCGCAACCATTACCAATAACCATACACTGATCAATATTTAAATGGGCTAATAAGGATAAGCAATGCTGAGCGACAGTGACCAAAGATGTGGTGCCACTAGGTAGTGCACCTGATTGACCGTGAGCCCATAAATCAACCGCAATACAGCGATGAGATAGGCTAAATAATTCTATTTGCGGCTGCCATTGTTGACAATCACTGAGGAAGCCGTGGATAAACAAGATGACAGGACCTTGGCCTTGATCAATAAAATGTAGCGGTTGTTCATTAATAGCAAAGGTCTGGCTTTGATTAGGCATGAATGGTCTCAATAAAGGTTAACAATATAAAAATAATCTGCGGATACTATGATAAATTCATCAGATCTAGTGTTTGATACTGATTTAACCGGCTTAAAATCACTTCGGCGCATCTGCAATAAAATACACATAGCGGTCAACTAATTCATCGAGTCGATTTATCAGCGCTGATTTTAATGAGATATTAGAATTAGACAACAGTTGTTTGAGGCTTTTGCGATCGTATTGGGCTAAATAAAGGCTAGATTCAGGAAAATAGCTTAAATGCCAAGGTTCTGGACTCACGCCGCTGCGCCCGGCTTGATAAGGTAAATAAAACCCATATTGTTGAGCATGATGTTGCAACCATACTGAAAGGGCGCCGCAAGGGCCATCAATCAAGTATTCGTCACTAATTAATTTTAGTTGTTGCCGATTTATGTTATTGCCATCATAGACATCAATGTCAGTCCCCCAGTGATGGCGTGATGCGCCGGGTAGGGCAGACCAATTTAAAATCGTATCAACAAGTTGATCGTCAGTGAGGTTTTGACAATCCAATACTTGGTTGTTGAGGTCTAAAAGAATCCGTTTCCCTTGGGCTTTCGCGTTCCAAATTGCGGCTTGTTTAGCAAAATTGCGGTGAGCCGAACAAAGCTCAATGGCAATACCATCAAGGACTGCGTGTTGCTGCATTTGGCCAAATGCGTCAGCGGTTTTTTGAGTCAGTAAATGCCCTTGTACAGTGACAAGTTGTGATTCGTCCAGCCCATAAAGGGCTGGATTGCTGATATCAACATTTAGCACAAAAGCTTTTCCAATATAGACTCATAGCATAGGGCTAAGACTTCTAAATCTGAGACTTTCACGCATTCATTGACCTTATGAATGGTCGCATTTACCGGACCTAACTCGATAACCTGTGCGCCTGTTGGTGCAATAAAGCGTCCATCAGAGGTGCCACCTGTTGTTTGAGGATCGGTTTCATAACCAGTGACTTCTAAAATCGCGGCTTTAGTGGCTTCAAGCAAGGGTCCGCCGCCGGTTAGAAAAGGCAGGCCGTTAAACACCCAGTCAATTTCATAATTTAATCCATGGGCATCTAAGATGTTGAGCACGCGTTTAATTAGTTCCTCAGCAGTGACTTCTGTTGAATACCTGAAGTTAAACATCACCTCTAGTTCACCTGGAATGACATTGGACGCACCCGTACCACCATTAATATTGGCTATTTGAAAGCTGGTTGGTGGAAAGAACTCATTGCCATTATCCCAATGCATTTGCGCAAGCTCAGCTAATGCGGGTGAGGCTTTATGGATTGGGTTATCTGCAAGGTGCGGGTAGGCAACATGGCCTTGAATGCCATGAACGGTAAGATTACCGGTTAAGCTGCCTCGACGGCCATTTTTTACAATATCACCTAACTTATGGGTCGATGAAGGCTCGCCAACCAATGACCAGGTGATTTTTTCATTGCGAGCTTCAAGGGTATCAATAACGCGAGTGGTGCCATTGATAAATGGGCCTTCTTCGTCACTGGTGATTAAAAATGCAATAGAGCCTTTATGATCGGGATGCTTAGCCACAAAACGTTCGGTAGCAATAGTCATCGCTGCCAGTGAACCTTTCATATCTGCGGCGCCGCGGCCATGAATATAGTCATCTATGACCGTAGGTTCAAAAGGCGGGGTGTGCCATTTATTTAAATCGCCCGCGGGCACAACATCAGTGTGACCAGCAAAACAAAAAACAGGCGCTTCGGTGCCCCGTCTTGCCCACATATTTGTGGTGTCTTCAAATACCATAGGTTCAATGTTAAACCCAGCAGCTTCAAGGCGCTCAGCCATTAAGGTTTGACAACCTTCATCTAATGGAGTCACAGAAGGGCGTGAGATTAACTCTTTGGTTAATGCTAATACGTCTTGAGTCATTAGTTAAACCACGCTTGATAATCGGAAGCTTTAAAGCCAATAAGGATCTTATTATTTTGAATAAGGACGGGACGCTTAATCAAGGTTGGGTGTTCAACCATCAAGCTGATGGCCTTTTGTTTATCTATGCCGTCTTTTTGGGCATCAGTTAAGGCGCGAAAACTGGTGCTGCGTTTATTGAATAATAATTCCCAGTCGGTTAATTCAGTCCACTGAGTAATGGTTTTGGCATCGATACCTTGTTCTCTAAAATCGTGAAAGCTAAAAGGTTGGTTTTCTGCTTCTAACCACTTACGGGCTTTACGTACGGTATCGCAATTCTTTATTCCGAAAATAACACTACTACTCATTTTTGTTTGATTTCCCAGTATGGTGGTGTGATAGTCATTATGTTGCTGCTAACGTTATAATTCAACGGTAAATATTACGTCTTTCCCAGCAATTACTGCGCCTTGGGCTTTATCTAAATATTGCACATCTTCCATGTTAGCGAGCACTACAGGGGTTAACAGGCTTTCAACTTGATCGGTTAGATAGTCTAAATCAAATTCTAAAATGGGTTCGCCAACTTTAACTTGTTGGCCTTCTTCTGCGAGTCGTTTAAAGCCATTACCGCGCAATTCGACCGTGCCGACCCCAAAATGCACAAATAGCTCGAGTCCTTGGTGTGACTCTATACTGAATGCGTGGTTTGTTTCAAAAATTTTACCTATGGTGCCGTCAATCGGCGCTAGGATGAATTTTCCTGTTGGGTTAATTGCAAGACCATCGCCGACAATTTTTTCGGCAAAAACTACATCCGGTACTTTCTCGATATCAACTAGCTCGCCAGAAATTGGCGCGTAGACTTTGATCCCACCAGTTAAGGTCGGTTGCCCTGATATTAATCTGCGTATACGGCTTAAAAATCCCATTACATGCAGCCTCTTTTATTATGATTATTTCGATGTTTAAAATAGTTAACGATAACACATCGCTATCGCTGTTATTAATTTAACAATTCGTTGAGCTGGTTAATATGACTTAAGGTTAATGCTTGCTCAGCTTGTTGAGTAAACTGGGCGTAATTGCCGTTACAAATAGTGGCTTTTACATCCAATAAACTGGCACTGTTAACGCTTAACTCATCAATGCCTAAACCCACCAGTAGGCTAATGAGTTTGGGTTCGCTGGCCAATTCTCCGCATAAGCAGACTTTGGTTTGATGCGCTTTACACTCATCAACCGCCATTTTGATAAATTTGATCATTGCAGGTGATACGGGGGGATAATCCTTAACCAGCTCAGGGTTACCTCGATCTGCAGCAAGGGTGTATTGGGTTAAATCATTACTACCAATACTGATAAAGTCTAACTTAGGCAATAGGTGGGGTAAATTTAATATTGCAGCAGGTGTTTCAACCATGATGCCGATATTAATCTCACCAAAGCCTTTTTCCTCTTCAATTAATTGCTGCTTACACCAGTCTATGATTTCAAATGCTTGCTCTAATTCTTCTATTTGATTGACCATAGGAAATAATAGCCGAACTCGGCCATGATTAGCGGCCCGTAACACTGCTTTAATTTGAGTACTAAATAGCGATTTATGTTGCAAACTGTAGCGGATCCCGCGTACGCCAAGTGCCGGATTGTCTTCATAATCTTGACTTAGGCAGGGGATTTCTTTATCTGCACCAATATCGAAGGTACGTATGGTCAGCACCTTTCCATTTAAGCTGTGCAGCGCATCGCAGTATAAATGAAACTGTTGTTTTTCATCAGGTACTCTATCCACTTGCATGAGTAAAAACTCTGTGCGGAATAAACCGATCCCCGCTGCGCCCGCATCTTGTATTTGGCTAACATCATTTAAACTACTGACATTAGCGAGTAAGCACACAGGATGGCCATCTTGGGTGATACTGTCTTGGTCCACATACTGTTTTAGTGCTTGGCGTCGTTGAGTTTCTTGTGCTGATTTAAGCTGAAGTTGCTGGGTAATTGATTCAGTGGGATTAATGTGTAATTCACCACTAATGCCATCTAAAATAAGTGGGCTACCATCATTTATATTGCAATTGTCAAACTGACAACTTAGCAGTGCTGGAATACCGGCCGCCTTGGCTAAAATAGCAGTATGGCTGGTAAGCCCACCTGTTTTGAGCACTATGCCTTTAATTTTATTGAGTGGAATAGTGGCAAATTCAGCAGGGGTGAGGTCTTCAGCCAGCAAAATGGCATTTTCAGTTAACTTTGAAACATCCCACAGCAAGGTACCATTTACGGCAGCCATCAACCTTTTGCCTAAGCAAATAACATCATTACTGCGATTAGCCATATAAGGGTCGTCTAGCTGAGCCAGTTCATCAGCATGTTGAGCAAATACCCGCTCAATGGAAACTTCGGCTGAAAAACGAAAGCGGGTGATATACTTTTTTAGTTCTAAGGCCAAATCATCATCTTGTAATAACATGATGTCAGCATCTATCAGGCTAAAGTGTTCGCTGTCTACGGCAAGGTGTTGCTGGCAATCAGTTAAATATTGACTTAGGAAGATAATCGCCTTGGTGGCTTTTTCACATTCTTGTGGGATTTGTGCGACAGGCAATAATCTGTAGTCCACCTTTGAGTGGTGCAGATTAATATGAATAGCTTTACCAAATGCTATTCCTGGTGACACTACAATACCTGATACCGCCATATGACTTCCTGTAAATTTTATCCTACTAACTTAAGGTGATGAGTAATTCAGACACTGTCTCAACGGCTTCTTCTGCTTTATCACCTACGGCAAAGACCTTAACTGATTGACCTAAATATAATCCTAAGGTTTGTAATTTAAACAAACTTTTGGCACTGGCCTGTTTACCATTACATTCGACAATGACATCACAGTCAAAGGTTTTTGCCGCTTTTACTAATAAAGCTGCAGGTCGCGTATGAATGCCATGGGGAGCGATAATGGTAACGGTTTTTTCATAATAGATTCTATCGGACATTGAAGTTACGTTCTTAGCATTAATAATACAAATGATAATAACGCAAACCCGCTAGTGTAAGTAGCGGGTTTACGTATTTTTTAGGCTTTAAATTAAAAAAAATTATGTTTTAAACTGACTCAAGGTCTGAGTCACATGTTGGCTGATGTGCTGTAATGACTGCGCGGCTTGGCTATTAGTTTCATTGGATTTAACCGCTACCTCAGTGAGATCTGAAATCGTGGTGATATTACGGCTAATTTCGGCGGTTACATGTGACTGCTCTTCGGTAGCACTGGCAAGTTGCGTGTTCATATCACTGATACTGGCAATCACGGTTAAGATTTCAGTCATGGCTTGTTGCGATTGTATTGCTTTAGTTTGTAATTGCTCAGATTGCAACTGGGTTTCAGTATTACTTGTTATGACATGTTCAACGCCATTGTGGATCTGAGAAATAATTTTATTAATTTCATTGGTAGAGGCTTGGGTACGGGTGGCAAGGGCGCGAACTTCATCGGCAACTACAGCAAAACCGCGACCATTTTCACCGGCCCGCGCAGCTTCAATTGCAGCGTTTAATGCTAATAAATTGGTTTGATCTGCAATGGCGCCAATGGTGTCTAAAATGCTGCTGATTTCAACTGAAGATTTACCTAAATCATGAGTAACGCTTTCAGCATTTTTAAGTTCATTCACCAGTATTTGGGTTTCATGCACTGTTTGCTGCATAAACTGCTGAGACTGCTGCGCTTGTTGTTTAACGTTGTTGGCACCATCTGCAGCTTGATAGGTGTTTTTCGCCATATCATTGGTGGTGGCTAACATTTGGTTAACAGCAGTGGCAACACTTTGGGTTTCGCGGTGTATTAGCTCCGCGCTTTGGTTGGATTCTTCCACGGCCACCAATAGCTGCTGAGCATCGGTATTAAGCTCAGTACCTAAGGGTTTTAAATTTGCCACCATAGTTGAAATTTTTTCGACGAATGCATTAAAGGCATCGGCCATTTTCGCCACTTCGTCATTACCACTGTTGTTTAAGCGCTTAGATAAATCACCTTCACCTTTTGCGATATCTTCCATGGCAGCAATGGCTGCATTAATAGGTGAAGTGATTGATACATTAAGCAGTAAAAAGAAGCCAAAAATTGGGATGGAGATTATCAACATAATAATTAAGTAATTAATAATCACACTGCCCATACTCTCATTTACATCGGCGGCGCTTGCTTGAGCGATAATGGTCCAGCCCCATTGAGGATAAAAATGCGCTTCAGCCAAAATTGTTGTAACTTTACTCGAATATCCTTCACTGCCTTGATAATCCAAATGGGCAGTTGTGTTGGTTTTAGCTTCAGTGATTAACTCAACAAAGGGCAGGCTGCCATCAGCTGCAATAAATGACTCTGCGCTGCGGCCCAAATTTGACTCGTTAGCTGGAAAACTGATTACGCTGCCTTCTTGGTTGAATACAATATAGGCATCATCTGTCAGGTAGCGGATATCATTGATAATTGAGAGTGCTTGCTCGGCTAATCTTTGATGATCATTAGTGTTATTATCAACTGTTAGCTTGTTGGCGCTCAGTGCATCAAGCATCGATACCGCCGTGGAAACTTGTGCATCAAGTTGTAGATGTTTTTGCTTTAATAAATTGTTGTACTGCTCATTAATCGAGAAGCTGGCAAAAATGACAGTACCAACAGCTGCTAGGCCTAGCATTATAAAAAGGCGTTTTAAAATTGTTAATTGCCGTAAAAAGGAAATCATTTTTGACCTTATGTATTTAGGTAAATATTTATGAGTAAAACATTGTCATAAATTGTTATATAAATAACAATTTATGTGGTTTTTTGTGAGCTAATAACGGTTTCGTACAAAATGATACATTTTTAGGTGGGGAAAGGTTTAATTATATTGATCTAAACCATTAAAAATATTTGCTTATATTGAGCATTTGTTGGTGCGGGTATTTATTTTTGCTAATAAAATGTTTTAGCTTTGATTTGTTCAGTGATAAGCCTAAAATGAAGCAATTTTAAAACAAGGCAAACATTGTTATGAATTCTCTGCAAGTCGTTACTACTGATGATATTTTACTCAAGTTATGTCACTCAGTAACCCATGTCCTCTCAAGCACCAGCGACAGTCAAGTGACTCATGCCGGTATGGTGCAAAACATCACTCGCACCTGTTTAAAACCTGATCTTGGCTGTTTTTCTATATTTGATGGTGGTTTTTCTGGCTTAGTGGTGATCAATTTTACCAAAGAAGCGGCTATAGAAATTTACCGTCGCTACATGCTTAACATGGGCATGCCTGAATCTGAACTAGCCATTTCACATACATCTGATGATGTTGCCAATGTGATGGGCGAATTAATGAATCAAATTTTGGGTAATTTCATTAAAACCATTTCTAAGGAATTACAAACCTCTATCAGTCAAAGCCAGCCTAAAATGTTGACTATCAATAAAGAGCTGACTATATCAATCGATACCAATTTAGATGAGGCCGTATCTCGAAGAGTTACCTTTAGAACGGCAGATAATCATATCTTTTATCTTGAATTTGCCATGGATAAAACGGAGTTTATTAAACTTAAAGAGTTTGCCATGGATGAAGATATAGACCCTGATGCTTTAATTGAAAGCCATGGCAATCGTGTTAACAAGCAGGCAGGTTATTTGGCAGCAACAAGTGCTGCAGTTGCTGTTACAAATGAAGCTGATGATCTGTTAAGTGAATTAGGTTTATAAAAGTAATTAAACGGTGATTGTTAATGTCATTTTAGGTATAAACAATAACAGAGTACCTAAAAAACTATAATAAAGGCGTGATGCGAATATGACATCTAAAGCTACTTCAATTGATATTGCTTACAAAGCAGGTGTATCTCAATCGACTGTTTCTCGTGCGCTGAGAAATAGTCCCTTAGTCAATCTTGAAACAAGGCAACGTATTCAAGCTATTGCGAAAGAACTTAACTATAAAGTGGATAAAAACGCCAGTAATTTACGTACTCAAAATAGTTACACGCTGGCATTATTGATTTGTGAAGATCCCACTAACGATGAATCGTTAATCAATCCATTTTTCTTATCGATGCTAGGCTCTATAACCCGTGCTACGGCGCAGCAAGGTTATGATTTGCTGGTATCTTTTCAGCAGCTTTCTAGCGACTGGCATGCCGATTATGAAGACAGTAATAAAGCCGATGGCATTATTTTATTAGGTTATGGCGATTATGTGGATTATGGGCACAAACTACAAAAGCTGCTGGAGCAAAATACCCATTTTGTCATTTGGGGCGCAGAGCCTAACCACAAAGAAGTGTTATCAATTGGCTGTGACAACCAGCAAGGTGGGGTGATAGCCACAGAGCATATTATCTCGTTAAATAAACAAAACATTGCCTTTTTGGGTGATGCATCTGAGCATAGCCCAGAATTTAGAGACCGTTATCTAGGCCATGTTGATGCATTAAAAAAAGTAGGCATTAAAGCCAATAAAAATATTCAGTTTGATGCCATTAGCACTGAAAGCTCAGGTTTTGATGCGGCCATTAATTTATTGGATAGTGGCCATCCATTTGACGCTATTTTTGCCGCCAGTGATTTAATTGCAATTGGTGCGATACGCGCTTTAAAGCAACGGTGTGTGAGGGTACCTGAAGATATTGTTGTGGTTGGCTATGATGATATACCAGTGGCGAGTTTTGCTAATCCGGCGCTGACGACGGTTAGGCAAAATACTAAATTAGCCGGCGAGATCCTGGTAGAAAGTCTGCTAAAACTCATTCGAGGGAAAGAAGTGGCGCCGCAACTTATTCCGACTAATTTAGTGGTGCGTCAATCATGTGGTACTGTAGAGCAAGATCAAAGCTAATCAGATAAATAGTGACGGATTCACACTTGACCAGCTATTATTTCATAGCTGGTTTGAAATTATTATGGATAATAATGTGACATTTAAAGGTGTATTTTTGCTGGTCATTGAGACTCGACACTACTGGCGCCAGTTATTTTACTGGCCATTAAGCTGGCTATTGCTCATCCTCTTACTCATCGTACTGCTACTATTTCCACTATCAATTAAAGCCCAAGACCTTGAACCGAGAAGTTACACCAATATTCCTATTGGCATGCACTTTGTTGCCCTTGGATATTTACACTCTGAAGGGGCATTATCGCCATCTCCTTCAGTTCCTCTCAAAGATGCCCAGCTCACACTTGATGCCGCGGTAGTGGGTTATGCCACAAGCTTTGCTATTGCGGGCCGTTCATCAAAACTAGACGTTTCTGCTTCACGAGTTTGTATGAAAGGCAGTGCAAATTACTTGGGCGAATTTGTAGAAGCTGATCGTTGTGGTTATGGTGATCCTAATGTACGGCTAACATGGAACTTTTACGGCGCTCCAGCCGTTGAAAAAAAAGACTTTGGGCAATATCGTGAAGGACTCGTAATGGGGACAAGCTTACAGCTGAGTATTCCTGTTGGTTCTTATGATGAAACCAAACTGATTAATGCTGGTGCCAACCAATGGGTATTTAGACCGGGCATTGGTATGTCTTATAAAGTAGGCGATTGGTATTACAGTGCCATGGGCTCTGTTCGTTTTTATAGCGATAATGATGAGTTTTATAATCAGGTTTTACTTTCAAAAGACCCCCAATATACGTTGCAAGGTCATATTATTTACAGTATTGCTCGTGGCCAATGGTTGTCGTTAAGCGGCAATTATTTTGTTGGTGGTGAAACGGATAAAAATGGTATTGATGCGAATGATAGTCAGGATAATTCGCGTTTTGGATTGACTTACTCATTGGCTTTAAATCAGCAACACAGTATTAAAGTGTATGCCAGTACCGGTGTTATTACCCGTATAGGCAATGATTTTGATACCTTTGGACTTGTTTGGCAATATGCTTTTAACTGATTAGTAGAAACGACAAGGATGCCATTATGGCGGGTGCAAGCTTATTAGTTTTACTCGATGACATTGCAACAATATTAGATGATGTCGCCGCGATGAGTAAAGTCGCGGCAAGAAAAACCGCAGGGGTATTGGGTGATGATTTAGCGCTTAATGCGCAACAAGTGTCTGGTGTTGCATCAGAGCGTGAGTTACCCGTGGTATGGGCGGTAGCCAAAGGCTCTTTTAGAAACAAATTAATTCTAGTCCCGGCCGCTTTACTCATCAGCGCTTTTATTCCTTGGGCAATAACCCCTTTACTGATGTTTGGCGGCATCTTTTTATGCTATGAAGGCTTTGAAAAGGTGCATCATAGTTATGTACATCGTAAAGATAAAAAAGTGTCCGTGGCAGATGAACAAATTGTTGAAAAATCAAAACAAGATTTGGCCGCATTTGAACAGAAGAAGGTTCAAGGTGCTATTAGAACTGACTTTGTCCTGTCTGCTGAAATTATAGCGATAAGCCTTGGTGTTGTTTCTCAAAGTAGTTTAATGAGTCAGTTTTTAACCTTAAGTGTAATAGCAATAATTATGACTGTAGGGGTGTATGGCTTAGTGGCTGGCATAGTAAAAATTGATGATCTAGGCCTTTACCTTACCCAAAGAAAAGGTGAGGGCACATTAGTAAAAATATGGCACAAAATCGGTTTTTGGCTACTTGCAGCAGCGCCATATCTAATGAAGGGCTTAACCATTATTGGCACCATTGCGATGTTTATGGTGGGTGGCGGCATTTTAACCCATGGGATTCATATCGTAAGTGAACAAATTAGCCATATCGCTGTATTGGCGGGAGAGTTAGCTTATGTTGGCGTGATACTACAAACTATTACGCCAAGCTTGTTAAACGCATTATTTGGACTCATTGCTGGTGGTGTCACTTTGCTGTTAATAAATGCAGGCTTAAAATTAAAACAGCAATTGAGTTAGTTTCAGGAGTCTGATTTTTGTTTGGGCAAATAAAAAAGCATATTGAAATTCAATATGCTTTTTTTTACTAACTTAGCTTTGTAATCATACTCGTTGTTCGATATTAGGCGTCAGTGTTAACCGCTTTAGGATTGGCGCCATAATCATTGTCTTCCTTACTATCTAAGCAGAAGAAAACAATAAGAGCGATAATACCAACTAGTGGAATTAAACCAATTAATAACCACCAACCAGTTCGATCTGTATCATGAAGACGTCTTACAGAAACAGCAATTCCTGGTATTAAAACAGCGATAGAATATAGTGAATATATAAAAACCGTGCCTAGAGCTTGATCCGCTAACATCAACACGATGCAGAAAATTAAATTAATTAGACCAAACATCCAATACTCTTTGCGTCTTGCTCGTCCTGAAAAATCAAAATATTGTTTTAAAACCTTAATATACCAATCCATGGGTTGTTCCTTAACCTTGTTTGTTTATTGTTTGGTTTGCAACAATTTGTTGCGAGAATAGTATTAACTACTTTAGTCAGACATACCAACAATTAAGCACGTTTTTTGGCCTAAGTGCATAAAAAAGCCGCAAATTTTATTTGCGGCTTTTGAATGTATGTAAACCTTTGCGGTTATTTAGCCAGTTTGTCAGCCACGATAGGGTAATAGTCCCATACGGCTTTATCTGTCATAGAGCGAACCAGTTTCACGTATTCTGCGTGTGTCCATGCAAGTGGTGTCGCTGAGTTGGTGCCATCGCCCATGGCGTAGTTATAACGCGTCGGGTTACCCACACCGTCCCAAGCTTGTTCTGGTAACATCATGCCTTCATTGGCAAAGGTTTCCATACCTTGAACATAGGTGTTTATAAGCGCTTGATGGCTTTCAGTTGTCAGAGTGTCATTGGCTTTAGCTAACGCCAGTTCATAATGACCACGCTCACCGGTAAAGAAAGGCCATACGCGGCCACGTTGGTCTTCAGTGTTGCCTTTTTCGGCATAACTTAAACCCGTAGTGATATCTTCGCCATAACCATCATTTCCATAGCGTCTAAAGCCAGGAATTAAACTGCCATCTTTGGCTTTAAATTCGTACTTAACTCTTAGGTTGTGCTCAAGGCTTGTGTTATCAATTAGCATAACGCTGTTTTGAATCACACTGTCATTAGCGACTTTTACGCCGTAACGTACTAACTCTAAAAAACCGCCATCAAGAATGACTCTTTGATCAAGACCCGGTTTGCCATTGTTATCTAATAACTTGTCGGCATTGTTTGGGTTACCATTTGGGCTAATACGAACATAATAAGGTTTATTGTCCTGACTTAGTTCACCCGTTGTTGTCACCATGGTTGATTCAAGACTGGCTTCTAGCTTACGCGCGAGTTGTAAGTATTTATCAGCGTCTTCATCTTTGGCAAGTTTGGCTAAATCACTGGCTGCTACCAGCCCTGCAATCACAGCGGCAGTGGTAGAAGGTGAGAAGCCCGCTTGTTCTTCCCAGCGTTCTTGTTGGGTGCTAGGAGGCGTAATACTGGTGTCATTCCAATCTAGTTTTACATTGCCGCCAGTAACTAAGAACTCTGCCGCAGGTTTAAGCATGTCGGTATACCATTGACTGATTTCAGCATCAGTTAATACGCCCGCTTGCCATAATTTCCAACCGAGCATTATTGGCATTGCTGTTTGATCAAGCTGAACACCAACCCATTCAATTTCACCATCAACATGGGTTTTTTGTAAGAACCACCCTGGAGTGCCGACATATTCAGGTGTTTGTTGGCTGACTTGTACTTTCTTTAAATACTCAAAAGCCACTTTTGGGGTTTGTGTGTCACCCATGGCTAAAAAGGCCATAGCGCATTGATAAAAATCACGCGGCCATACCGCTTTATAACCGGTGCTACCCACCTTTGCAGAAACACTGTCACCCCAAGGGTTAGACAGTGAAGCGATTAGTGCGCCTGCGTGGGTTTTATCTTCTTGGGCTTTTAACACTAGTGCACTGGTATACAGCAATTGACCGTTATCAGTGGTATTAACACTCATGTCGTTTAATACCGGTAACGAACTTAAATAGTCTTTCCAGCCGACATGTTTGTCATCGCCAAGATAAGCACTTAATACCTTGTCATAGCCGCTAGTCAATGTGGCATCGACATTGGCTAAACTGCTTTGCTTATCATGACCAAAGCCGATAGCAATATTCATTTCTAGGGTATTGTTATCTGCTGATTTGCTTAAGGTTGGATATTGAGCAGTAAGCGCAACATTGCCAATAACACTGTTATCACTGCTGGTGCTGTTATAGAGGTTATTGAGCTGACCGTTGTCTTTTAGATCAACTAATCCATCAGATTTACCGACAAAACCGGCACTGGCTTGAGTAAATTCTACATCAGATTTGATGGTCATTACTGATGAGTCAGCATTATTGGTGTATGCCACTAACGCGCCATTTTCAATACTGGCGATATCATTGGCGCCACTATTATCTACATGTGGATTGGCATATAAGTGTGGGGTAATACCATCAGCAAAAGCGGTAAAGATAACTTTCATCATCATGCTGTCACGGTTTGGATCGGTAAAGATATGCTTTTCAATTTGGTACTGACCATTTTTAGCTTTATTGATCACTTTATAGGCTAATGATAATGGGCGGCCTTGTTCATCTTGATGTAAATATTCGATGCTACTGATGGTGTCTTCTTTTTCAGTATCAACAAAGCCATCACCAGTAATGATGAACTGCATTTCTTTTAACTGCGCATTGTGGATCAAGCCATACATGGTTTCTGTTAGCACACCTTGGGCTATGGAAAACCAGACTTTGCTGACTGGGTTGTCTGCTGTGCTTTGGTATTGACCGTTTACATAAGGCTCATAAGAGGTGCCAATACCAGTCTTACCAGAAAATGCCCAGGTTGGATCGATACCCGGAGCGCCGGGGGCGACTTGCTTAATGGTGGTGATCTCAGCCGCTGTTTCAATGGTTTGTTCTGGTGCTACTTCAGCGTCAGAGCAGGCTGATAATGCCAGTAATGAACCCGTTACAACAGCAGTATTGATCGCCTTAGCGACAAATGACTTTTTAAAACAAATTGTTTGTGAGTTATTAATGTTTAACATTGCGTTCATGAATAACGTTCCCCAAATATTTTTAAATAATTTTTATAACTTAATGAGTTTTTGATTTTCTGTTTAAGCTTGTGAGCTGGGTTGATCGACAAATAACACCGCAATACCGGCAATAATCATAAATACCCCACCAGTGATTAGCGCAAAAATGGGTTCACCATCGAATAAGCCATTTAAAATAACACCTAAAACACTTGCTGCAAGTAACTGTGGAATAACAATAAAGAAGTTAAAAATACCCATAAATACACCCATCTTTTTAGGCGGTAATATGCCTGATAGCATGGCATAAGGTACGGATAAGATAGAGGCCCAAGCGATGCCGACACCAATCATTGGGATCCATAACATTTGTGGGTCTTTAATAAAGTAAAAGCTAATCAGCCCTAATCCACCGAGTGTTAAGTTGATGGTGTGAGTAAATTTAATCCCTACGGCTTTAGCTAAAAAAGGAATCATCACAGCAGCAAGGGCGGCAAAGCCATTGTATGAAGCGAATAACATCCCGACCCAGTCAGCGCCGTCGTTATAAGCTTGTGAAACAACATCAGAGCTGCCGTAATGATAAGAGGTCACCGCTGAGGTGGTATAAATCCACATGGCGAAGAGTGCAAACCATGAGAAAAATTGTACTATAGCTAGTTGATGCATGGCTTTAGGCATATGAAATAAGTCATCAACGACGTTAAATACCATACCTAAAGAGTCACGTTTTTTACCCTTGACCCCAGCAAGTACCTTAGCGCAATAAAGCTGTAATGGGCCAAAAGCAAAGATGCCAATACTAAGAATAAATAACTGTTTGTCCCAACCGAGTCCATAAACTAACCCAGTAAATATCGCACCAATAGTCATCCAAACCAGTGCTGCTGTTTTATATTGCGTAGCGGTGCGGCTGCGAGTTTCATCAATACGGTCTTCTTGCTTAGCGGTTTGTTCATGTGCATGGAAGGCACTGATTTCTTCTGGCGAATATTCTTTAGAGCTAACAATCGTCCAGCCGACAGCTAAGAATAATACTGCGCCACCAAAGTAGAAGGCATAACGAACTGAGTCGGCAATCTCCCCAGCAGGTGCTGTGTTTGCAACATCAAAGTAATTGGTAAGAATATAAGGCAGTGCAGAGGCAACAACCGCGCCAATGCCGATGAAGAAGCTTTGCATCGCATAGCCTTGAGTGCGTTGACTCTTAGGTAAGTTATCGCCGACAAAAGCACGAAATGGCTCCATAGCGATGTTGATTGATGCATCCATAATCCACAACATACCGGCAGCAATCCACAGAGTAGGAGAGTGCGGCATGACAAATAACGCCAGCGTGGTACAAATTGCGCCAATTAAAAAATACGGGCGACGACGGCCAAGCCCGTTCCAGGTGTTGTCACTTAAATAACCGATAATTGGTTGGACTATGAGTCCAGTCAGCGGAGCAGCTATCCAAAGAATAGGAATTTCGTCAATTTCAGCACCTAGCGTTTGGAAAATACGGCTGACATTGGCATTTTGCAGTGCAAAACCGAATTGGATCCCCAAAAAACCAAAGCACATATTAAAGATTTGCCAAAAGTTGAGTTCTGGCTGCTGACGCTGCTGAGTATTTGTCGATGTTTGACTAATCGTATCGGTAGACATGTATCTTCCTTTTTATAGGTCGTTCAACTTCATGGCTGAACTCTTATTATCACGTTTGCTAATGTACTAGGTAAAAAAATGGCGAATACACATCTCCCTAAGACGGGTATTCGCCAAAGACCTGGTTTGCACTTCAAAAAGGCTGAAGTAAAAAAAGGCACTTAAAACCTGACACAATCCGATGAAGGTGATGCGCCAGTAACGACCTAGCCCATTTCATCCACACAAGCAGAGGAGAAATTTAGCAGGTTTCATATTAGCCTTGTGTCGGATTTAGGCACAACCAATTACATACGTATTCATCATTTATGCACAACGAAAGCTGATCATATTTGTAACAGGAAGGGGGTAAATAGCGCATTAACCGATATTTGGTAGGTCAATGTAAATGAACAAAAACCTGATGGCAATGAACACAAAAAGTGAACATTGCAATACATCAGGTTTTATTGGGGTAAAATTGTTGTGTTTTGTCTTTAAAGCGCTTTAAAAGGCTTTAATTTAAGGCTTTAAAACGAATCGCAGTACCACCACTTTTTGCTAATACCAGTGACAGATTGTCTTTCGAAGTCACTTTTGTCGTTTCAATGACGTAATCATATGGGTTGGTTTCCCAGTTCGCTTTATCGCCATCACGATATATTTGTGCTTCATATTGTTGGTTATTATCTAAAAATGATAATACAACATCAAAACTGCGGGCTTGTTCATCAGTGAGTGCGCCAAGGTACCAATCATCAGAGTGACGGTCTTTACGCGCAAAGGCAACAAAATCACCGACTTCACCAGCAACCGCAATACTCTCACTCCAATCAGTGGGAACGTCTTGAATAAACTGAAAGGCGTCAAGGCGTTCAACATAATTACGTGGTAAATCCGCCGCCATTTGAATTGGACTATAAAGCACTACATACAAAGCGAGTTGCTTAGTTAATGTTGTTTGCACCCGATTAACCGCATCTAAGCCTTCTGGTGCGAGATTAAATATCCCTGGAGTGAAATCCATTGGCCCTGACAGCATACGAGTAAAAGGTAAAATCGCTGTATGTTCTGGGTTATTGGGCGGAGTTCCCCAAGCGTTAAATTCTTGGCCGCGGGCGCCTTCTCGGGCAATCCAGTTTGGATAGGTGCGGCGCAGACCAGTATCTTTAACGGGTTCGTGAGTATTAATACTAATGCCACGCTTTGCGGCTTCGGTAATACTGTGCAGGTATTCATTCACCATAAACTGGCCATCATGCCATTCATGGCGGGTAATACCGTTTTCATCAACACGCTTGATGACACCCCCATCTGCCACATAACCCGTTTTGATTTGAGTTACGCCATGCTTTTTATATAAATCATAAGCATCACTCATTTGATTACGGTAATTCGTTACAGAACCTGAGGTTTCATGGTGACCAATTAAGCGCACGTTTTGTTTAGCGCCATATTCACTGACAGCATCAATATCAAAATCATCATATGGCTTGGTAAAGCTAAACACATCGCCATTATGGAACCAACTGCCATCCCAGCCGACATTCCAGCCTTCAACTAATACGCCGTCAAAGCCGTACTTAGCAGCAAAGTCCATGTAACGTTTGGTTTCGCTGGTCGTTGCGCCATGTTTATCACCTGAACCCCAAGTATTTTCATTAAGATGCATTCCCCACCAAATCCCAACATACTTACCTGGTTCAACCCACGACACATCACCGAGCTTGTTAGGTTCGTTTAAGTTAAGGATTAAATCTGAATTGAGTAAACCAGTGGCTTTTTCGGCAATTTGAATGGTTCGCCATGGGGTAGTAAATCCAGGTTTAGTTTTGACTAAGATGCCATCAGACCATGGGGTTAAGTCGGCTTTTAAGGTGCCATCACGGCGTTGATCTAATACCATAGCGGCATAATCTGTTAGCGCCGCTTCGTGAATACTTAAATGAGTGCCTGAAGCGAGTTTATAAGTGAAGGGGGTATGAGCACGGTCGACTTTGTTTACCGTGGTGGTGTTATATAAGTATTCGTATCGATTCCAGCCGCGCCCCGGTATCCACCAAGCAGTCGCATTATGGGCATCAGGAATTGAAAACTCAGTTAGTTCATTGGTAATGTTTAAGGCGGATTTTGAGGCAAGGCCTTTTTGTGTTGGCACTTGATATCTAAAGCCTAAACCATCATCAAATACTTTAAATTCTACGATAAAATTGTAATTGCCGTTACTAAAGCTGGTGGTAAGTTTGTTGTGATGATCTTCAATCCATTCACGTTCGCCCCAAGGTTGTTGCCAGCGCGATTGATTGCTGTCAGTGGCAGATTTACTGATCTTAAAACCACTGCCAAATTCTCCCAAAGACTCAAAAACCAAACCTATTCGAGATGCGTTTACTACCTGTTCGCCGTTAAAGGTGACGCTATATTCCGGTCTATCAGCATCATCAGATAAGCTGACGGTAATATTGTTATCTGGTGACGTTATTGAAACAGTTTTAGCACTGACATCGCTAGTGGTAGCTGCTACTGACAAGCCAATAATTATTGATAAGGCCGTAAGCTTAAAACTCATGTTCTGATGAGTGTGTTTTTGACATTGAACTGAACGCTGAAGGCAGTTTGCGGCTGTGGCTATGAGCATGAAGGCTCCATATTGTTGTTATTATTTAATTCTTACATACTAGAGCGCTTGAGCCTTTAGCGGCAATTTATTGCATACGTATTCAAAGGGTGTAGCTCAAAGATGTTTTGAAAGCTTAATTAGGGGCGAGAGGTTAATTCAATTACATAAAATGAGGTTTCATATTATGTAATTATTAAATGTGGATATATAGAAGTGTTATTTGTAATAAATGAAATTACATTGCAATAATTGTAGCTTAAGACTTAAGATGGTTTTTATAAAGATGACTTTATGTTTTTGTTGTAAAGTTTTAAAGTATATTCAAGTTGTGATCATTGTTAATTTCGATTGATGACGCTGTATAAGTCTAAGGTTTTGTTTTGTTTTGAGTTCAATTAAATAAAAAGACATTCGTTTGTTTTTATGATTTGAATTAATTGATGTTTTTAAGACTGTATCAAAACATTTATCAATAAAACCTCAAGGTGAATATTAAGTTAAAAAATAAATTAATTGTGAATATTTTGGTTTGTATGCCGTATTTTTTTAGTCAAGTTATGTGATAATTGAATAACTGCTTCGGCATGGTTTATTAACTGTTGGTCATGGGCTAAATCAACATGGACTGCAAAATCTCTTGCAAGATCTATGATGGCGGATTCCTCTGTAACCAAAGTTTCACCAGTTAAGTTTTTATTAATCAGTATACTAAACCCATTGAAGAATACTGTTAATAAATCTTTTTCAGTCAGTTGTTTAGGGATCACATCAAGTCTTCTATAGTCATGTATGACCATGACTGATAATTTATTGCAGATTGACTCAATTGACTTAGCTGAATTGGATGATTGCAACCAAACTGGCTGTGATTTAAGTGTAACTTCTATTGCGCGACTGAGCTCTGTTGCTCGCCACCTATCTTTAAAGTTCATCAAAAACATTATCAGGCCTTTTAGTTATAAAATTTAAATCCTATTGTGGATGTGTTCAACTAAATTCATAAAAGGGCTACATAGTTTAGATTATATAGCTTGAAAGTTTAATTGAACCTTTAATAAATATTATAACCTGAAATGATGGTGGGGCATAAGCTAAAATGGGTAAAGCATCAAATAGCTTTTGATAAGTTAAAGATATGCTGGTTATGTATAATATTCTCGATTAAGTATTTTAGTTTTTTGTTGTTTATAATTATTCGAAACGATTTAAGTACTAGGGTTACCATTATCTATAACAAAACACCTTAATTTAAATGACGTTTATCCATGGTAAGAATTGCTTTTAACTGACTATTTGAGTAACTAGCCTAAAAACCTGCAATAAGTCTTTTTTATTGCAGGTTTCTTTTATTTGACCGTTACAATGAGCTCGGCTCTTCCGAGCAGGTGTTGATTACCAGTTAATAACTAACACTTGAGATTCTAGTGGTTGCAGATTAATCGCTATGCTAGCTTGTTGCTTTACCACATTCATAGGATGATTTTCGTTAGCACCAATGGTCAGCAAGTTTTCTATTTGATAGCTACCATCCTTGATTTGGGCTTCAGTGATTAATGCCTCTGGGAGGTGTAAGTTGATACTCGCAGCTTGGCTGTCGCTAAAATTAGTGACTACCAGCATAAACTGCTCGTCGTTATAACGGCTAAAGGCAAAGGTATTATCGTTATAGCCTTGTTGATTGGTTTTTTGGCTAACAGCACGGTTAAAAGTATCAAGCTCAAAGTACTCGCCTTGCAGGGCTGGCGCCGTGTGACTTAAGTTAACCAAGGTTTGATAATATTTGCGCAGTGCTTTTTCAGCATCCGTTGATTGACCGCCATCAAATTTGCCGTTATTCATCCAACGTTGATGGGCCGGTACGCCAACGTAATCAAAAATACTGGTACGGCTGGCTTGGCCAAAACCGGCATCTTGCTCGGCTTTTTCACCGACATCTTGACCGAAATAAAGCAAGGTCGGTGAGCGGCTAATGGTGGTCGACACCACCATCGCAGGCAAGGCGGCTTCGGCGCTGCCAGCAAAGTCGCCAGTATTAATTCGCTGCTCATCATGATTTTCTAAAAAGTTGAGCATGTGCTGCTCAATATCTGCAATTTTTGCTTGATCGGCTGCAATCTCAGCCGTCGACTTTTTACCATGGATAATATCTTTTAATGTGTCGTATAAATCGACTTTATCGTACAGATAATCCATCTTTCCTAAATGAATATAATCACGGTAAAGGCTTGGGTTATACACTTCAGCAAGTAAAAAAGCATTTGGGTTTAGGTGTTTGATATTACTGTTGAGATAACTCCAAAATTCAACTGGCACCATTTCGGCCATATCGTACCTGAAGCCATCAACGCCTTTTGCTAGCCAGAATTCGGTGATGTGTTTAAATTTAACCCAAGAATCAGGGATATCGCTCAGTGGTTGAGTCTGCCAAAATTGGTAATGCTGCGCAGAAGACATCTGGGCATATTCACTTGGCAGAGTAGGGAAGTCGTAGCTGCCATCAGGCTTAACGCCATAGTTAACCTTAACGGTTTCATACCAATCATTGGCGTCTGGCTTGGCTAAACGTGAGCCATTACCGGTCCATTTAGCTGGTGTTTCAATAAACTGACCGTCAGCGAGGGGATGAGACTCACCGCTTAAGGGCTGATAGTTATCTTTGGCATCGGGAACAGAGAAACTCTCACCGACAATATAATAGAAGTTATTGTTTTTATCGTATTCAACAGCGGTATTGTCTTGCTCACCAAAGTTGCGATTAGCTGGAAGCGGCGAATTTTGTGGGGCAGATTGATATTGGCGAGCCACATGGTTAGGCACGATATCGATAATCACCTGCATGCCGTTTTGATGAGTACGTGATATAAGCGCTTCAAATTCAGCTAATCTGTTAGCCGGGTCATTAGCTAAGTCAGGGTTAACGTTATAGTAATCTTTTACCGCATAAGGTGAGCCAGCGCGGCCCTTTACCACATCTGGGTCGTCATTACTGATCCCAATGTCAGTGTAATTATTGATCAATGCGTGATGGGGTACGCCGGTATACCAGACATGGGTTGTCCCTAATGACTTAATGTCTTGCAGGGCTATATCGGTAAAGTCACTAAACTTGCCGACACCGTTGTCTTGTATAGTGCCCCAAGGCTTATTGGTAGTGTTGGTATTACCATAAAGACGGGTAAAAACCTGATAAACCACCGGCTTACCGGTTAAAGGTTGTGCAGCAGCACTTAGCTGCTCCGTACCGCTCTGTTTAACCGTCTCATTAATACTGGCTTTATCTGTGGCGCAACCAGCAATAACCATACTGACTCCCGTTAATACCAGGCCCAATTTTATCGGTAAACTTACGCTGAATTTTTGTAAATACATATGCTTCTCGTGGCAGATTTATATTATTTAACTAAAGGAGATTAACAAGCTGTAGTTATGATCTAGAGTTTAACCGTTATTTGATTAACTTAAGAATAATGACACCTTTTTCTTTTAATGTGAGCGGCTTAGTTAATGAATACGTTTGTTGTGTGATGATATCTTTAGCCACAGTATGTTGTTTAATCACTGGTGCGAAACGGCTTAAATCAAGCTGGTATTCTTGCTGATTTTTATTGTAAATAATCAATAAACTCTCTTTGTTGCCTGCTTGATTATATTCACGGGCTTGCAGGTAAACACCCTCTTTAGGAGCAAAGTGTTTAAGGCTGCCTTGTTGTATCGCTAATGAGTTTTTACGATAGTTTAAAAGCGCGCGATTAAAGGCAAGCGCATCTTGTTGTTGGGCGGACAAAGACGATGGCTTGAATACACTGAGTTTATCTTCAGCAAATCCGCCGGGTAAGTCACTGCGAACTAAACCGTCATTACGATCTTTTGTCGGACTTTGCATCAAAACTTCGGTACCGTAGAAAATTTGCGGAATGCGGTTACTGGTTAACACATAGGCCATGGCCATTTTATACAGGGCTAGGTCATTGTTCATCAGACTGTATAAACGGTTAGTGTCATGGTTACCTTCAAATAACACTAAATCAGTAGGCTTGGCATAAACCACATCATTGGCGAGCGTTTCATATAGATTAATAAGTCCGCTACCCCAACTTTCTTCATCAGTTAAGCTTTTAATGAGCACCTCATAAAGTGGAAAGTCCATCATGCTCGGGGTATGTGAGACATAGCCATCAGCATTGTGTTTACCCGCCTGCCAGTAGCTTACTGTAATGGGGTTATCGCTCCATTCCTCACCAACAATATTAAAGTTGGGATATTCATCCATTATGGCTTTTGACCAGGTGGTTAAAAAGCCTTTATCAGCATAAGAGTAGGTGTCTTCGCGAATACCGCTAAGCCCGGCATATTCTACCCACCAAATACTGTTTTGAATAAGGTAATTTGCCATAAATTCATCATTTTGATTCATGTCTGGCATGGTGTCGGTAAACCAGCCATTTTCGAATTCTGCAGTATCAGATGGCATAGCGTATGGATCTTGAACTGTGGTTCTGCGATGGCTGGTATACATGATGTCTTGAGGGTTTTGTTGCCATTTTTGTTGGCCATTTATCCAAGTTGAAGTTGGAAAATCAGCCATCCAGCGATGCCCCGAACCCATATGGTTAACAATCACATCTTTAATAATACCAATACCAAACTGCTTCGCTTCTTCTACTAAGGATTTGTATTCTTCGTTGCTACCAAAACGTGGGTCAATTTTATAAAAATTAGTGGTGGAGTAACCATGGTATGAATACTGGGCTTGGTTATTTTCAAGCAGCGGGTTTATCCATAACTGTGTGATACCTAGATCTTTGAAGTAGGGTAGTGACTTACGAATACCGAGAATATCACCACCATGTCGGCCATCTTTATCGTCACGATTGGCTGTTTCTAACATGTCTGGGCGATTATCGTTGTCAGGATTACCATTTACAAAACGATCAGGAGTGATGAGGTAAATAACATCTTTATTAGAAAACCCTTCACGCTGGCGTGAATCTGCCGCTCGGGCCTGAATAGGGTAGTCAAGGGTTTGAACTAGCAGATCATTATCAAACAAACCTATTTTAATGGTTTGCGGCTTAGCATCCGTTAAGTCTAAATCGATAAAAAGATGATTGTTACTTGCTGACTGATGAACCGTTTTAAGTGCCACATTGGCAGATTTAACAAGTTTGACCTCGTAGGAACTAATATCTTCGCCATAGACTAATAACTGCAATTGGCTGTTTTGCATGCCTGCCCACCACGATTGTGGTTCAACGGTGACATTATTGATTTCAGCAGCGATTGCGCTAGTCATTAATAAATGAACCAACAAGGCTAGCGGAGCAAGTTTTCTAATAGTCATAAGTTTACCTTTGATGAAATTACAATTTATCAATAAATTGTTGATGAGACGGCATAGCGATGACAGCTCTATTGATGATTTGCTTAATATTGCCCAGATAATCATGTAAGTCTGCATCACTTACACTGTTAGCTAACGGGTTATAGTCTTTAGGCATAATGCCTTGGCCGAGCATTACCTGTATCCAAGCGGCTTCTGTAAACAATTCATCTTGGTAGCGACTGACAGTGCCAGTGGCTTTAAATAGTTCAATTTTTTGTTTAAGGCTCTCAGGTATGGCCATATCACGGCATTGCTGCCATAAATCATGGTGTGAGTCTTTTTGATTCAGGTGATAGTGCAAAATAATGAAGTCACGAATTTGTTCAAACTCAAGTTTTGATTGGCAGTTAAACTCATCAACATTAGCTTGCTGAATGCCATTGTGGGGGAACAGTTTAGACAGACGTATGATGGCTGATTGAACTAAATGTAAGCTGGTGGACTCAAGTGGCTCTAAAAAGCCGCTTGATAAACCAATGGCAACACAGTTTTTATGCCACTGCTTTTCACGGCGTCCGGTTTTAAAATTGATTTTTCTGGGCTCTGCCAGTGGTTTTCCATCGAGGTTTTCAAGCAATAACGCTTTGGCTTGCTCATCGGATAAATATTGACTGCAATAAACTAAGCCATTACCAGTACGGTGTTGCAACGGAATACGCCACTGCCAACCGGCATCATGGGCGATAGAGCGAGTATAAGGAGCCAATACTTCAGTTCGTTCACAAGGCACTGCATAAGCGCTGTCGCAGGGGAGCCAATGCTGCCAGTTTTCATAACCGACATCTAATTGCTTTTCAATGAGCAAGGCAGCAAAGCCTGAGCAGTCGATAAAAAAGTCAGCGCTAATTATCTGGCCATCTTTTAATGAGACAGATTCAATGCTGCCGTCATTGGCAAGAGTTGCGGAGGTGATTAAGCCTTCGATACGTTTAACTGACAGCTTTTCACTGTAGTCACGTAATAGCTTAGCGTAGAGGCTTGCATCAAAGTGATAAGCGTGGGTAATACCTGCTAAGGGCGAGCCTTGAACGCGATCCATTATGGAGAATTTATTATTTTTAGCTGCTTGGTAATTTAATGAAAAATCCCAGAAATGATTAATATCAGTGGGTTTGGATTTGTTCCAGTAATGATGGAACTGGGTAAAGCCAATATCTTTACCTACATTGCCAAAGGCATGCATGTAGCTTTGTTGGTTGTTGCCCCAATTTTCAAACTCAATGCCGAGTTTAAAAGTTGCTTGGGTTTGTTTGATAAAATCTGCTTCTTTAATGCCTAATACATTATTAAATATTTGCAGTGGAGGAATAGTAGCTTCACCGACACCAATGGTGCCGATATCTTCAGACTCGATTAAGGTGATATTGAGCTGATGTTTAAACAACTTCACTAACATGGCGGCGGTCATCCAGCCTGAAGTGCCTCCGCCTACAATTACAATGTCTTTTATTTTGTTGTTATTCATAGTAATCGCCTTATTAAATAATGGTTTGATATAAAGTAAAAAAGCCCCTGTAACAGGTTACAGAGGCTTATTGGTCATATATAGATTAGAACTTGTAGTTCGCGCCTAACATGTAGTTACGACCATAGTTTTGGTAATCTCGGACGAAACGAGCATCATCACCCGTGTATGAAGTAAATGGCTCATTGGTTAAGTTATTAACCTGTAACAAAACAGATAAACCATATAAGGCATCAATCCCACTTTCAGAGAAATCATAACCAATTTGTGCATCAACCACGGTTTCTGCTTTAACATTAACGTTAACACGGCTTAAGCTGATTGCAGTAACTTCACCTAAGAACTCGCTACGGTAGCGTGAACTAACGCGAGCTTCAAAGCCTGAGTTTTCATAGTAAACCGTCGCATTGAAGGTTTTCTCTGAAAGACCAGGTAAAGTTGTTGGCTCGCTATCAGAGGTTTCTTTAACTTCACTGTCGTTGTATGAACCACTTAATACCGTACCAAAACCTTCTAGCCCATCAGCCCACATACCAAAGTCCATTGAGAATGACGCTTCAATACCTTGAACATAACCACCTTCACCATTCTGTGGTTGAGTGACAACACCAATTGGGTTACCTGGCTGTTCAGGGAAAATGGATCCAAAGTCAAACAGCGACGTTTGGTCATAAACGAAGTTTTCTAAGTCTTTATAGAAAACGGCGATGGCAAAATAACCTTGATCGCTAAAGTAGTTCTCATAGCTGATATCATATTGACGCGCTAACCATGGGCGCAGACTTGTATTACCAGCGCCGCCAGTCCAGTTAACACCATCACTAGGATTAGCATCGTAGCTGAAGTTAACGTTTGCGTTCATTTTATCCATGCGAGCACGGGTCAATGTACGTGCTGCCGCAAAACGTAGCATTTGTCCATCGGCGACCGCTAAACCTAAGTTAAGGCTTGGTAGCCATTCAGTGTAACTATCACTCGCTGTACGTGGTGTTTTAATCACTTCGCCACCATCAACAGTTGCCACAGTGCCGTCGGAACTTTGATCTGTCATTACTGCTTGGACACCAAAATTACCGGTCAATGGTAAATCAAAGAGATCAGTATCTAGGTTTGCTTTAACAAACGCTGTGGTGACTTCCTCATTGATTAACCATGAGTTAGTTGCGCGGCTTAAGTCAACCGTATCCGCATTCGTTTCGGTGTAATTACCGTCGTTATAAAATGCTAAAGAGTCATAACTCAGCATGTCGCCCATACCGAAAAACTCCAAAGAAGTAGGGCTTAACAGGTATTTTTCAGGCACGGTCTGCATGTCTGGGTAATCTTTAAGGGTTAAATAGTAACCTGAATCAAGTTTACTTTTTTCACGCTCTGAGTAATTAACACCAAATTCAACACTGCGTACAGCGCCATCATCAAAAATGTACTCAGCGGTCAATTTAGCTGAGGCTAATTCATCTTCGATTTCAGGTTTGTTAATAAAGCCGTCTTGGCTGTCTGGTCCGAGTGGGTCTCCCCAGCTAAATGGACCACCTAATTTCATTAGGTTAGGATCTGAATAATCAAGGTCATGGCTAAATTTGTATCCGCCTTTACCATCGTACTCAAAACCGAGTTGATCTACTGCACCATTACCGTTACCACGGCCAGTACCGCTATAGCTTTCCATACCAATATCAGTACGCTCAGATTTTGAATAAGCAATATCTGCAGTAACAAGCCAGTTGTCATTGATTGCGAACTTGTTGTTCCAACCCACTGACAAGGATTCAGCATCACGTTTGTTAACGTCGTTACGTAGTACTACAGCTGCGTCATTAATAACGCCTTTGGTCACTAATCCATCTTCATTTTCAGTTGCTGTTACCCCGGTATTACCCCAGCCAGCACCCCATTGACCAGGAATTTCAATACCACGTAAGCGTTGGTCATCAGTAAATTTGGTATAAAAAAGATCTAATTTTGAAATATAAAAATCATTTGGAGCGTATTCGATTACACCTAAAAATCCATCGCGCTCTAATTCAGATGAACGAACAAAAGGTTTTGCGCCACCAAGTACGAATGGATTTGACTCATCGTAATCGAGGTTAGGGTAGCCCCAAGCTTGCCAACGTTCTTCTTGGTTAGGTGATTGCATACGTGCATAACCAAAGGCAATACCAACAGTATCATCAACGAATTGGTCAATGTATGAAATACTGCCACGGTAACCAGTATCAGAAGAGCCACTGTTTAAAGAACCAAGGTCATTTAATTCACCACGTATACCAACTGCGAAAGTTTGCTCGCCATGGGTGAGTGGGCTTATGGTTTGCATATCTACCGTGCCACCAATAGCTTGTGCCATAACTGAGGCATCTGGTGTTTTGTATACCACAACACGATTTAATAATTCAGAAGGGTATTGGTCAAATTCAACACCACGATTATCGTTAACAGATGTTTGTTCACGACCGTTAAGGGTAGCGGTAGTAAAATCTGGCCCCATGCCACGGATTGAGATGACGTTTGCGCGGCCATCAAGGCGCTGAGCTGAAACACCTGGTAGACGTGCAAGTGATTCTGCGATACTGACATCAGGTAATTTACCGATATCTTCTGCAGAAATAGCTTCAACGATTGAAGATGAAGACATTTTTAATGATTGTGATTCTTTTAAACTACGACGAATACCAGTGACTTTTAATACTTCAATTGATTCATCAGCAGTTGCAACATCTTCTGCTTCAGCAGCGTAACCGTACATACTTGTACTGGCAGCTACCATTGCTAACGTTAGTAAGCTTGGTTTAAATAGCGACATCCATCTTTCCCCTTCTGAATGGCCAGCAGCCCTTTTTATAAGGTCGAGCTGCTAGATTTCTATTATTTATAATTACAGTCTTTATAGTATTTTTACTTCAGCTTGCTTAAATGACTGCATAAGCGCTGAGGTTTATTTCCACTTTGTTGCGGAACAGTAAAGATACTACTCCTAGCATTCTTTCATCGACAACGTTATGCATACGTATTCAAAGCTTTTGTAGACTTTAAATGGCCACTTTATTACTTTTTTTTAACATTCAAAAGATAGTTTATGTATTGGTTAAGTTGTTGAATATTAGCATTTAAGTGCTTGGTTTGTATTTTTAAAATTTGTATTAATTCTTTGCATACGTATGCAGCTCTATTGAACCTGATTTCACTATTCACGTATCCTCGAGGCAATTAAATAATAATGACGACCAGTTACTAGGTCGCAACATAGGGTTAACCATGGGTGAGGTAGCTATATGGTTAATGCTTTTATTACAGAGGGCGAGTAATGAGTCAGTTATCATGGTGGCGCGGCGGAGTGATATATCAGGTATATCCACGAAGCTTAATGGATTCAAATAGCGACGGAGTCGGTGATCTACAAGGAATAATTACCAAACTTGATTACATTGCTAGTTTGAATGTTGATGCAATCTGGATATCGCCCTTTTTTAAGTCGCCAATGAAAGATTTTGGTTACGACATCAGTGATTATCTCGATGTTGATCCTATGTTCGGCACAATGGAAGACTTTGACGAACTGATTGAAAAGGCACATAAGCTCAATATCAAAATAGTCATCGATCAGGTATTAAGTCATACATCTGACGAGCATGCCTGGTTTAAGCAAAGTAAATTAAGTCGTGATAACGACAAATCTGATTGGTATGTTTGGGCCGACCCTAAAGAAGATGGCACCGCGCCTAATAACTGGTTAGCTATTTTTGGTGGTTGTGCTTGGGAGTGGGAGCCGCGTCGTCAGCAATATTACTTGCATAACTTCCTAAAAAGTCAGCCTGATTTAAATTTCCATAACCCTGAAGTTCGCGCTGCAGTGCTTGAAAATGTTGATTTTTGGCTTAAAAAAGGCGTTGATGGTTTCCGCTTAGATGCGATTACTTTTTGCTATCACGATGAGCATCTGCGTGATAATCCAGCTAAACCCAAAGATCAACGCCAAGGTCGTGGCTTTAGTGAAGATAACCCTTATGCCTACCAATATCATTATTACAATAATACCCGTCCACAAACTGTCGGCTTTATTGAAGAGCTGCGCGCACTTATTAATCAATACCCAGGCGCCGTGACTTTAGGCGAAGTGTCAGCAGAAGATTCTTTAGCGACCATGGCTGAATATACCCAAGGCGATGATCGTTTGCATATGGCCTATAGTTTTGAGCTATTAACCAATGATTTTAGCGCGGCTTATATTCGCCAAACAGTTGAAGAACTGGAAGCCAGTATTGGTGACGGTTGGCCGTGCTGGGCCATAGGTAATCATGATGTGCAACGCGTTGCGACCCGCTGGGGCAAAGGTGAAACTAATCCCGCCATGGTTAAAATGCTCAATGCGATGTTGTTTTCGCTGCGAGGCAGCGTATGCAGTTATCAAGGTGAAGAATTAGGCTTAACGGAAGCGCCTATTGAGTTCAGTGAGCTGCAAGATCCATTTGGGATTACCTTCTGGCCAATGTTTAAAGGCCGTGATGGCTGCAGAACCCCAATACCGTGGTCGAAAGATCATCAACAAGCGGGTTTTTCTGACAGCAGTAAACCTTGGTTACCTATTCCTGCTGCACATAAAGCCATGGCTGCAGATGTTCAAGAAGCAGATACACAATCCAATCTACATGCTTATCGCCGCTTTTTAAAATGGCGTAAGCAATATCCTGCATTGGTGATGGGTGATATTAGCTTTATTGATGTGGATTCTAACCTTTTGGTATTTGTACGTACCTTTGAAACTCAAAAAATGCTGGTAGTATTTAACTTAGATAATAGTGCCAATACATTTGATGCCTCTGCATATGACATTGTTGCAGTTAAAGATGATCACGGTCTTGAGTCTGCATCTTTGCAAGCTGATGCTAAACTAACATTAAACGCATTTGGAAGTTTCTTCGCATTAATTAAATAATGTAACGATAAAACAGCAGCTTAATCGGTTGCTGTTTTTATATGTGTTGTAGGTTTTTAATAACAAGATTCAGTTGCCAGTAGACATGCTAGTAATTGGTGATAACAACGATAACAAGAGAGTTCATATTATGGCTTCAGCTATTCCAACGGGTTCAACAACAGTTAGCAGTACTGGCGACGGTAGTTACCGTTTCGCACTAGTATCGTTAACCTCACTATTTTTTATGTGGGGATTCATTACCTGTCTTAATGACATACTAATCCCTCATCTAAAGGCGGTATTTTCATTAAGTTACACTGAAGCCATGCTGATTCAGTTTTGTTTTTTTGGCGCTTATTTCTTAGTGTCATTACCTGCTGGCAGTCTGGTTAAAAAGATTGGTTATCAAAAAGGCATTGTGTCCGGTTTAGTTATTGCTAGTATCGGTTGTGCCTTATTTTACCCTGCTGCAGCATTGGAAACTTACGCGTTATTCTTAGGGGCATTGTTTGTATTGGCTTCAGGTATCACCATTTTACAAGTAGCCGCTAATCCTTATGTAAATGCACTAGGCTCTGAAGAAACAGCCTCAAGTCGTTTAAACTTAACCCAAGCCTTTAATGCATTAGGCACCACTGTCGCCCCATATTTTGGCGCTGTGTTGATTTTGTCAGTCGCAACGGGTGCAGTAGGTGAGTTAAGCCATGCACAAGCTGAAGCTGACGTGGTAAAAATGCCATATCTATTTTTATCTGCCACGTTAGCAGTTTTAGCTGTGATTTTTTCACAATTAAAGTTGCCTATTATCCAATCTCATACCGCAGTTGAAACAGATGGTAAGGTTACTTACAAAGGTAAAACCAGCGCGTTGCAAAGCATTCACTTAGTATTGGGCGCGGTGGGCATTTTTGTTTATGTTGGCGCTGAAGTATCAATTGGCAGCTTTTTGGTTAACTTTTTAGGTGAAGAGCACATTGTAGGGCTGCAAGAAGCTGATGCAGCAAAATACATTACCTATTACTGGGGCGGGGCGATGATTGGTCGTTTTATTGGTTCAGCGCTTATGCAAAAAATACCTGCAGGCACCATGTTAGCCTTTAATGGTTTAATGGCTGCGACCTTAGTATTAGTTGCTATTAATACCAGTGGTGAAGTGGCCATGTGGGCAATTTTAGCGGTTGGCTTATTTAACTCCATTATGTTCCCAACTATTTTTAGTTTGGCTTTAAGAGACTTAGGCCCACATACTTCGCAAGGCAGTGGCTTTTTATGTTTAGCGATTGTTGGTGGAGCAATCATCCCATTATTACAAGGGGTAATGGCTGATACCATGGGCATACAACCGGCGTTTATTCTTCCTGTAGTGTGTTATGCATTTATCATATTTTACGGCGCGAAAGGCTCTAAAATGTAACCTTTAAGCTGACGCTTTATATCAGGCAGCCTAACGGCTGCCTTTTTGTTATTTCGCCGCCAATAAATAGGAATCAATACTTGCTTAAAAGGCGGTTAACTCCTATGATCCATGCGCTTTTTCTGTTTTATCTTATTTCTATAACTCGTTGAGATCCCCCAATGCTAACTTACCCGCTCTCAGGCAGTTCATCTGAACTGGTCATTAATGTGTTAACTATGGTGCTAACTGAAGGAAAACCTTTAGATCGCGCTTATTCACATAACTTTTCAGGTATGCAATATCCACCTGCGGAGCTAGCAAGAATTACTCTCGTTACTGGTGATATTTTGCGTCGTTTGAACCTTTACTGCTATTTGGTTGATATCAAAGTAGAAGATATTGAACGTACCGGTTCTAAATTATTAAACGGCTGGCATTTATTCCACGATCTTGATTTACCAAAGATGGAATATGCATTACAAGTTGATAGCGCACAGTTTGCCGAGCGTCTAGAGGTTGCAAAAGCACAACCGGCTTTGTGGGATGGCTGCCCAGAGTGGCTTGACGAGTTAGGTGCTGCGCAACTAGGCGAAAAATGGCCAGCAGAAAGAGCGGCTTTAGCAACAGCGCCAAAACGCTATATTCGCGCTAACAGCTTAAAAGGCACCCGTGAAGAATTAAAGCAACGGTTAACTAAAGAGTTGGTCGCTACTGTAGAGGTTGAAGGCGTTGAAAGTGCGTTAGATATACGTTCAGATTCTGCATTATTCAAAACTGAAGCCTTTAAACAAGGCTATTTTGAACAACAAGATGCCGGCTCGCAGCTCGTTGCTGCTGCAGTTGATGCAAAACCAGGTATGCGAGTTGTTGATGCTTGCGCCGGCGCTGGTGGTAAAACTTTGCACATTGCCGCACAAATGCAAGGTAAAGGTCGTTTACTTGCTATGGATGTTGAGCAATGGAAACTTGATAACCTCAAAATTAGAGCAAGAAGAGCAGGCGCGCATAATGTTGAAACCCGCATTATCGCTAGCAGCAAAACCATTAAACGGATGAAGTTGACTGCTGACAGAGTCCTACTCGATGTACCTTGTTCAGGTTTAGGGGTGTTAAAACGTAACCCAGATTCTAAATGGCGTGACACGCCAGAAAGATTACCGGTATTAGTTGAGCTACAAAAAGACATTTTGCAAAGCTATAGCCGAATGGTAAAAGTGGGCGGAATATTAGTCTACGCTACCTGTTCAATCATGCCTGATGAAAACAGAAATCAAGTTGATGCCTTTTTAGCTGCAAACCCACATTTTACATTATTAGATGATGAATTAATCTTGGTTGCTGAGCATGGTTTTGATGGTTTTTATTTAGCAAGAATGGAACGCATAAGCGAAGTGTAAATTCATTGTTTTAAAATAAAATCATACCGAATAAAAACAGTGCAGTTAGATAACTTCACTGTTTTTTTATGCCTGCGATATATAGCCAATAAATGTAGCATTGCTTTAGTGATAAATGTTAGTGACTAGTCGAAGAGATTCATAATAAACAGATAGTTACTCGCTTAGTGTTGCAATTAACTTTAAGAGTGAATAATCTGCATTAACGGTAAGTAATAAAGTCAGATGGTTTATTCTCAAAAGGAATTTTATGGATAGCGGGCAAACTTTTGCATCACAATCAACAAACTATGATGTGTTAACAACATGTGCTTCTAATAATGACCGTTATAGCCAAATTCTTACCATGCTCTTAGCGGGTTCCCCATTACGAGAAATTCTCCATTCATTAGTCTTATCAATCGAAGCGCAAAAGATTGGCACCAGAGCGTCAGTGCTATTAATGAGCAATGACAAGAAAAGGTTGTTAACCGGAGCGGCCCCCAGTTTACCGGAACAATATAACCAAGCTATTAATGGCATTGAAATTGGGCCGATAGTCGGTTCATGCGGCGCTGCAGCAGCCACCGGCGAAAGAGTTATTGTTGAAGATATCGCCACTCACCCGAATTGGGCACCTTATAAAGAATTGCCGTTAAAGGCAGGGCTAAAAGCTTGCTGGTCAGAACCCATTATCGACTCTACTGGCAACGTATTGGGCACTTTTGCCATGTATTACGATACCCAAAAGTCACCATCAGCATTGGATCTAGAACTGATTCAAGAAGCCGCTCGATTGGCAAGTCTTGCCATTGAACGAAGCCAAGGACTACACCTACAAACACTCACCAGTAAAATATTCAGTAAACTGCCTATGGGCTTATTGATCGTTAACGAAAACAATACCATTTTGTTTATTAACCCTGAGTTTAAAAGTATCTGTGGCGATATTACTGTTGACTCAGAGAGCTTTGAACCAAAGCGCTTTTTCGAACATTCTCAGCAAGAAAATATCACGTCTTTAATGAAAAACCTTGCTATCGGTAAAACTTGGCAAGGTGAGTTAACAGGCCGCAAACGTAATGGCAAGACCTTTGATGCTGAAGTAACGGTAACCTCATTTAGGGATTACCATGGTGAACAAAATTGTTTTTCTTGGTTAATTGCTGATATCAGTGAACACAAAGATGCCAGCAAGCTTATCCATTTTCAGGCTAATAATGATGCATTAACCCGCTTGGCCAATCGTCGTTATTTTGTTGAGAAAATCTATAATTATGTTTGGCAGCAAGAGCGCAGCAAGCAAACTGGGGTAGGTTGCTCAATCATATTGATGGATATTGATAATTTTAAACTGATAAATGACAGCTTAGGTCATGAGTGTGGTGATCGATTATTAATTGAGGTAACCAAAAGATTAGCCCCGCTGTTTCCTGATATGTGCACTTTTGCCCGAATAGCAGGTGATGAATTTGGCGTGTTCATACAAGGTAAAGTGTCTGCAGACGAACTCATTGAACTTGCCAAACAAATCAATCAAGTTGTAAGCGCTGTTTTTTGGCTTGATCGTAAAGCTATCCAAACTTCTATGAGTATTGGTATCTCACGTTATCCTGAAGATTCTACTGAGGTTGATGCTTTAATTAATTGCGCCAGCCAAGCAATGCATAATGCTAAGCTTAAAGGCCGAAATGGTTATCAATTTTTTGATCAAAGCATGCAGAAAAATGCAGAAAGAACCGCTTTTTTAAACATGGAATTAAACAAAGCCTTAAGTCATGATGCTTTTGAACTGTATTTTCAGCCCATTTTGTCGGCTAAATCGACGCATGTTGATAGTGCTGAAGTGTTACTTCGTTGGCCGCTTAATGGTGAGTTTATTTCGCCAGAAGAATTTATACCTATTGCTGAACAATCAGGGCTGATTGTCCCAATCGGCAAATGGATTAGGCGACAAGCGCTAGATTTAATTTATGACTATTGGCAACAAGGACGTGCGATTAGTTTGTCAGTAAATGTCTCTACTAGTGAATTTATCACTGCAGAGTTACAACAATTCATTAGCTTTTTTGAAGAGTATCTGCTGGAAACATCCATAGCAAACTTTCCATTTCATTTATTAAGCATAGAAATAACTGAGTCAGTAATGATGGAGCAGCATGAGAAGGTTGAACAGCTGCTGAGTCGATTAAGAAATTGGGGCATCAAAATTTCAGTGGATGATTTTGGTACCGGCTATTCTTCTCTATCCTATTTAGCTAACTTTCCGGTAGATCAAATCAAAATCGATAAAAGTTTTATTCAAAAAATTGAGCAGGGTCCTAGACATAAGGCGCTAGTGGAAGCAATTACGACCATGAGCCATGCACTTGATTTATCAGTCACTGCAGAAGGTGTTGAAACCCAAGCACAGCTGGATTTTGTTAAGCAAAACAATGTTGATGCTATTCAAGGCTACTATTTCTATAAGCCTTTGCCTAAACAGGCGCTCATCGAATTACTCGCACAATAAATTCAGCAATAGTAATACAGTAAAACTACTCTCCTTGTATTGTGACAAGTAGTTTTCTGCTGCCGCCATGATTGCGATGTTCACCTAAATACAGCCCTTGCCACATTCCTAATGCTAATTGACCATGGGTGATGGGTAGGGTTAATTCACAGCCCAGTAAACTTGATTTTAAATGGGCTGGCATATCGTCACTGCCTTCATAAGTGTGGATGTAATATGGTTCATTCTCTGGCGCCACATTATTAAAGTATGCTTCAAAGTCTTGCCGAACAGTTGGATCTGCATTTTCGTTTACAGTAATGGAAGCTGAGGTGTGTTGCAGCAATATGTGCACTAAGCCAATATCAAACCTTGCTAATTCGGGTAATTGAGTTAATACCTCTTCAGTAATTAAATGAAAGCCACGAGCTTTTGGCTTTAATGATATTTGTTTTTGGTACCACATATAAGTCTGCTTTTAATCGCTATTTTGATGATGAATTGTAGTGAATTTCAGCGATTTGACCAACAGTAGAAAGCACTAATTTTAAACATTGTAGTAGGATAATGAACTGTAAGCATAAAGTATGACTAAAATGACTCATATTAGCCATTGTAATTACTGTAACCCTTGCTGAGTGTTGGCTTGAGGTGCTCACTGGTTTTAATTAATAAACGCTAACTAAAATTGCGCATTTTATTAAGTTAGCAAAGTGCTTGCTCAGTGGTGCTGATAAAGTGAACGATTCTGGATGGATATTGCTTGTAAACAGCTTAAGATACAAATTGTTGCATAATTGTTTAATCCATAAAAAAAGCTGCTCATTGAGCAGCTTTTTAGTACTTAAACCATCAGATATTGATTAGTTTAGCAGGCTTGTTGGCTCGGTAAACTCAAGTGCTAATGCTTCAGCAACTTCTTTACAAACAAGCTTTCCGTGGATGACATTTAAGCCATTTAGTAGGTGCTTATCTTGAAGCAATGCAGACTTATAACCTAAGTTTGCAAGCTTAATAATGTAAGGCAGCGTGGCATTGTTTAATGCAAAAGTAGAGGTGCGAGCCACAGCGCCAGGCATGTTTGCAACACAATAATGAACTACATCATCAACGATATAAGTTGGTTCTTGGTGAGTGGTTGCATGAGATGTTTCAACACAACCACCTTGGTCAATTGCGACATCAACAATTGCGCTGCCAGGCTTCATACGGCTAATCATATCGCGGGTCACAAGTTTTGGCGCAGCAGCGCCAGGAACCAGTACACCACCAATGACTAAGTCTGCTTCTAATACGTGGCGTTCAATGGCATCAGCAGTAGAGTAAATGGCTTTAACTGCAGAACCAAATTGTACATTTAAACGACGTAGAGCATCGATGCTACGATCAAGCACAACCACGTCAGCGCCCATGCCTACAGCCATTTGTGCAGCATTAGTACCGACCATGCCGCCGCCAATAATAACTACTTTGGCTGGTTCAACACCTGGAACACCGCCCAGTAACATACCGCGGCCGCCTAGTGATTTTTCAAGTGCACGCGCGCCTGCTTGAATCGACATACGCCCAGCAACTTCTGACATTGGCGCTAATAAAGGAAGGCCACCACGGTCATCTGTTACGGTTTCATAGGCGATACAAACAGCCTTACTTTTTATCAAATCTTCAGTCTGTGGTAAGTCTGGTGCAAGGTGTAAATAAGTGAATAGAATTTGGTCTTCACGCAGCATGGCGCGCTCAATAGCTTGTGGCTCTTTAACCTTCACTATCATATCTGATTGAGCAAACACTTCAGCTGCGGTTGCTAAGATTTCTGCACCGGCATCAATATAATCTTGGTTAGTAAATCCAATGCCAATACCTGCATCTGATTGAACAAATACATCATGACCTTTAATTGTTAATTCACGAACGCTTGAAGGAACCATACCAACACGGTATTCATGGTTTTTGATTTCAGTAGGGATACCAATAATCATTTTGAGCCTCTAATTGATTTTTACTCGTTTTTACGAGCCAGTAGTTATTATATTCGATGACCTGAACGTGCTTATTTCAGGGAAGTCTAGTATAGTGCCCCTGACGCAGTTTATGCTGCTAAACTTTACACATTAAAAGATGAATATGTTGTTTTTGTGCTAAAGCAAGGTTAATAATATGGCAAATAATAAGAAAAATTCTGTGAAAGATTTAGATCGGATTGACCGTAATATCCTCAACGAACTTCAGATTGATGGTCGCATATCAAATGTGGAGTTATCTAAGCGTGTTGGCCTGAGTCCAACACCATGTTTAGAACGAGTTAAACGTCTTGAGAAACAAGGATACATTAATGGCTACACTGCATTAGTTAATCCTCATTACTTAGGTGCATCGTTACTTGTATTTGTGGAAATCACCTTAACTCGAGATACCCCTGATATTTTTGAACGCTTTAACAAAGCCGTTCAGTTGTTAGATGATATTCAAGAATGTCATTTGGTTTCTGGCGATTTTGATTACCTACTAAAAACCCGCGTATCAGATATGTCAGCTTATCGTCGTTTGTTAGGTGAGACATTACTTAAGTTACCATCAGTTTCTGATACTCGTACTTATGTGGTTATGGAAGAAGTTAAGCAAACTAATAAAGTTGCCTTAAATTTATTAGCTGATACTTACTAAATTTAATAACCAATAAAAATAAAGGGCACTGCCCTTTATTTTTTTACCAAAAATTTACAGCAAGCTTAATCTTAGGCTTAAAAGTAACCAACTTAAGCCAGATTAAAATTATTTATCTTCTACAGTCATCTATCTGAAAACATTAGGTTGAGCTTGGCATCCGCGCGTTGCATAATCACTGCATACACATTGATATTCTGTTATTGTTATCATTCTTTTTAAATCTTATTTGGGTGTTTTCGTTTGTCTCAGGGAAATAGTCTTCAAACACTTAGTGGCCTTCAGCGTCTTTTGGAAGGTGGGTTGATCATTTGTTGCATGACTGCAACTTATATTCTTATTGCACTTAGCAGCTTCGATCCTAATGATCCCGGCTGGAGCCAGTCGCATTTCCAAGGTGAAATCAGTAATCTAACTGGCGCAGTTGGCGCATGGACAGCAGATGTTCTATTTTATTTTTTCGGCTTCATAGCCTATCTCATACCAATAATTATTGCTGCTTCTGGCTGGTTCATTTTTAATCGTACTCACAAGCTGTTTGAAATCGACTATTTTTCTGTCGGTTTAAGGATTATCGGTTTTTTACTGGTGGTATTTGCATTGGCAGCGTTAGCGAGTATGAATGCCGATGACATGTATGTATTTTCTGCTGGCGGAGTGGCAGGGGATGTGATCAGCCAAGCAATGATGCCTTACTTTAATAACCTTGGAACAACTTTATTACTGCTATGTTTTATCGGCGCAGGCTTTACTTTAACTACCGGTATAAGCTGGCTAACCGTTATTGAAAGTACAGGTCTAGCCACTATTTGGTGTGTTAAAAAGATCATTAGTATCCCAAGTTATTTATCAGCTAGTAACGAAACCGAAGATACCCGCGGCTTTATGTCTGTCGTTGATAAATTTAAACAGGACCGTGGTGACGATGCTGGCAACGTAAAGCATGACAAAGCTGAGCTTGATGCTGCAGCAATTGATCTCACTAGTATGCCGCATAATGAGGCTGAAGTTACTGCAGCAATAGAAACTGATGAATTAGAAGAAAAACCCTCTCTTTTCAGCCGTATTAAATCGAAAGTGAAACCCAGTCGCGACAAAGAAGAAACTAATTTGGCAGGTGACTTAGAGCAAGATGTAGAGCCAAGCTTTGGCGCTGAAATAGACCATGAGGCTAAATTAACGCCACATAATGGTAGACTTGAACCCAAATTAAACGCCAGCAATGATCACCAAGACGATGATAATTTAACCCCAGCTTGGATCGCATCAGGGGATGCCCCCGCAGCTGATTTCACACAAGCGAATCATCATTTAAGTGAACAGTCTGAGGCTCATGTTAGTCATAGCGACTCGTTAGGTGAAGCATTCAGTCAAGCTAATAGCACAGGTGCAACAGCGACCTCGCAGCCAAACCCTGCCACTACAAAAGCTGTTGAGCAAGCGCGTATTGTTGAAGGAATTGTGGTGTTGCCAGGCCAAGAACCCCAAATAGTTTATGGCCAAACTAAAGTTGAAATGCCGCCACTGCCAAGTATCACCTTATTAGATGTACCTGATAGAAAAGAAAACCCAATTACCAAAGAAGAACTAGATATTGTCGCGAGGTTGGTTGAAACTAAGCTGGCTGACTTTAATATTGTCGCTAATGTTGTTGGGGTATTCCCAGGCCCTGTGGTGACTCGATTTGAACTTGAATTAGCCCCTGGTGTCAAAGCCTCAAAAATCACTAATTTGTCGAAAGATTTAGCCCGTTCATTGTTAGCAGAAAGTGTCCGCGTTGTTGAGGTTATTCCAGGTAAAGCCTTTGTGGGTCTTGAATTGCCTAATAAATTCCGTGAAACGGTATTTATGCGCGATGTTTTAGACTCTAAAACCTTTGAAGAAAGTAAATCTGATTTATCCATGGTGCTGGGACAAGATATTGCTGGCGATCCCGTGGTGGTTGATTTAGGTAAAATGCCGCATTTATTAGTTGCCGGTACTACAGGTTCGGGTAAGTCAGTTGGCGTCAACGTGATGATCACCAGTATCTTGTATAAGTCTGGTCCTGATGATGTGCGCTTTATCATGATTGATCCGAAAATGTTGGAGCTTTCCGTATATGGCGGTATTCCACATTTGTTATGTGAAGTCGTCACCGATATGAAAGAAGCGGCTAATGCACTACGTTGGTGTGTTGGTGAAATGGAGCGACGTTACAAGTTAATGTCAGCGCTTGGCGTACGTAATTTAAAAGGTTATAACGCTAAAATTAAATCAGCCATAGAAGCAGGTGAACCGATAGTTGACCCATTATGGAAGTCATCTGAAAGTATGGATGAACAGGCCCCTGAGTTAGAAAAATTACCCTCTATTGTGGTAGTGGTCGATGAATTTGCTGACATGATTATGATTGTCGGTAAAAAGGTTGAAGAGCTGATTGCCCGTATTGCGCAAAAGGCCCGTGCAGCGGGTATACACTTAATCTTAGCCACCCAAAGACCTTCAGTGGATGTCATTACTGGTTTGATTAAAGCAAACGTGCCAACACGTATCGCTTTTCAAGTGTCATCAAGAATTGACTCTAGAACCATTTTAGATCAGCAAGGCGCAGAAACACTACTCGGTATGGGTGATATGCTGTACTTGCCACCAGGTACCAGCGTACCTATTCGTGTCCATGGTGCTTTCATTGACGATCATGAAGTCCATAAAGTCGTTGCAGACTGGCATGCTCGTGGTAAGCCACGTTATATTGAAGAAATCCTTAATGGCGTCAGTGAAGGTGAGCAAGTATTGCTGCCTGGTGAAGCTGCAGAATCTGATGATGATACTGATCAGTTATATGATGAAGCGGTTGCGTTTGTCACTGAAACCCGCAGAGGTTCAATTTCAAGTGTGCAGCGTAAGTTTAAAATTGGTTATAACCGCGCGGCGCGGATTATCGAAATGATGGAAACCCAGGGGATTGTCAGTACACAAGGTCATAATGGTAATCGTGAGGTTTTAGCTCCTCCGCCACCGAGAAACTAACCTCGGACCGAACATAACAATCACTGCGCTTATAGCCAGTTTGGCCAAATAAACCGTTATAATGAAGCCATTAATAATCAACCTTATAAAGAAAAAGCCTTAGTGACAAAAAGCATAGCCACTAGCCTTAAAAGTTTATCGCTAAGAATTAGCAATACAGTATTAGGAATTTATATGAACAAGCGTTTTGCTGTTGTTACAGCCTTAGCATTATTATTGTCAGGCAACGCGTTAGCTGATGAATCAGCTCAATTGCGTGATCGCTTAGCCAAAGCCGATTCATTAAAAGCTGATTTTACCCAGCAAGTTACCGATATAAACAATAAAGTCATTCAGTCAGGTAAAGGGGTATTTGCCCTTGCTTATCCAAACAAATTTTACTGGCATTTAACTGAGCCTGATGAGTCGCTCATTGTGGCTGACGGTAAAGATTTATGGATTTATAACCCTTTTGCTGAAGAAGTTTCAGTCATGGATTTTGCTGATGCTATCGACGCGTCGCCAATGGCGTTGCTGGTGCACCGTGATGAAACTACCTGGTCTCAATATCGTGTTGAACAAATTCAGCCAGAGTCAGGTAAAGCTTGTTATTCCATTAAGCCCACAGCGGATGATTCAAGTGTGGTGACTGTCACTGTGTGTTTCAATGAGGCAGAGCTTACTGATTTTAATTTGTTAGATGAGCAAGGCAATTACAGTCAGTTCACGTTATCAAATCAAACCAAGGTTGCGGCAGACGAAAACGGCTTATTCGAATTTACCGTACCAGCAAACGTTGATATTGACGATCAACGTTCAAGCCTAGTTCAGTAGGTTATAGTGTCTACTTTAGGTTTCGATTTTGCCCCAGACTTTCGTCCTTTAGCCGCGAGAATGCGCCCAAGGGATATAAGTGAGTATGTTGGGCAGCAGCATTTACTCGGTAAAGGTCAACCATTGCGCCAAGCACTTGAGGCCAATCGAGCTCACTCTATGTTGTTATGGGGCCCTCCTGGCACAGGTAAAACCACCTTAGCTGAATTGGTGGCGCATTATGTCAATGCCCATGTAGAGCGCATTTCGGCGGTTACCTCAGGGGTTAAAGAAATTCGCGCCGCCATTGAGCAAGCTAAAGCGGTAGCACAGAGCCGGGGTCAGCGTACATTATTGTTTGTGGACGAAGTCCATAGATTTAATAAAAGCCAACAAGATGCGTTTTTACCTTTTATCGAAGACGGTACTGTTATTTTTGTTGGCGCGACCACTGAAAACCCATCTTTTGAGCTCAATAACGCCTTATTGTCTCGTGCCAGAGTTTATTTAATCAATCGCTTAGATGGCGATGATATTGCCGCGATTATCAATCAAGCATTAATGGATACTGAGCGTGGTTTTGGTAAACGTGGTTTTACTATTCCTGAAACAGTAATGCAGCAGTTAGCTTCAATTAGTGATGGTGATGCGCGCAAAGCATTAAATTTACTCGAGTTAATGAGTGACTTGGTTGCTGATAACGGTGAATTTACTCAAGAGATGCTGACGCAAGTCGCTGGGCATCAAATGGCCGCTTATGATAAAAATGGCGATCAATTTTATGATTTGATTTCTGCGGTGCATAAGTCCGTGAGAGGCTCAGCTCCTGATGCTGCTTTGTATTGGTATTGTCGAATACTTGAAGGCGGCGGCGATCCTCTCTATGTAGCACGTAGACTATTAGCCATTGCCTCTGAAGATGTTGGGAACGCCGATCCTACTGCAATGAATATTGCGCTTAATGCTTGGGATTGTTATCACCGCGTTGGTCCTGCTGAAGGTGAGCGTGCTATCGCCCAAGCGATTGTTTACTTGGCCAGTGCGCCAAAAAGTAATGCGGTTTACACCGCCTTTAAAGCAGCAAGAATGCTTGCAAGCGAAACAGGGCATGAATCAGTGCCAGATCACTTACGTAACGCACCGACTCAATTGATGAAAAATATGGGTTTAGGGGCAGGGTATCGCTATGCTCATGATGAACCAGGTGCCTACGCAAATGGGGAGAATTACTTCCCTGAGTCAATAAAAGATAGCCAATTGTATTATCCAACCGAGCGCGGCTTTGAAAAAAGAATCAAAGACAAACTTGCCCATTTAGCAGAACTAGACCGAACCAGTGAGGTAAAGCGCTATGATTAGCATGAGCAATATCATGTTTGTGGCCCTTGGTGGTTCAATTGGGGCTGTTTTTCGTTATCTAATCTCAATTTTCATGCTTCAGCTATTTGGAAGCAGTTTCCCTTTTGGTACACTGTTGGTAAATGTATTGGGATCATTTTTGATGGGTGTGGTTTATGCCATTGGTCAAGCCAGCCAGTTAAGTCCTGAATTAAAAGCCATGATAGGTGTTGGATTGTTAGGCGCCTTAACGACTTTTTCTACTTTTTCCAATGAAACATTATTGCTAATGCAAGAAGGTCTTTTTGCAAAAGCTATTCTCAACGTGTTGTTGAACGTTGTACTGTGTATTTTCATGGTATATGTCGGTCAGCAGCTAGTTTTTTCTCGCATTTAACTATTAAGAATATAAAACATGTTAGATCCAAAATTTTTGCGTAACGAACTTGAAGTCACCGCTGAGCTGTTAGCTAAGCGTGGGTTTATCCTTGATATTAGCCGCCTTACCGCTTTAGAAGAAAAGCGTAAGTCGCTACAAGTGGCCACAGAAGAATTGCAAGCATCCCGAAATGCAATTTCTAAGTCCATTGGTCAAGCAAAGGGTCGTGGTGAAGATGTCAGTGAAATCATGGCTAAAGTAGGGGACTTAGGTACTCAACTGGATGCGAAAAAATCTGAACTAGCTGAACTATTAGCTGAGTTAAATGCTATTGCTATGAGCATGCCTAACTTACCAGATGATGCAGTACCAGCAGGTGCTGATGAAAATGATAACGTTGAAGTCCGCACTTGGGGCGAGCCAACTAAGTTTGATTTTGAAGTTAAAGATCATTTAGATCTTGGCGAAAACTTAGATGGATTGGATTTTAAGAGTGCAGTAAAAATTACAGGCTCTCGCTTCATTGTAATGAAAGGCCAAATCGCGCGTCTAAACCGCGCAGTTGGACAGTACATGCTAGATCTTCACACAGAAAACCACGGTTACTCAGAAATGTATGTACCGTTATTAGTGAATGAAGAAAGTTTATTAGGTACTGGTCAGCTACCTAAGTTTGGTGAAGATTTATTTCACACCAAACCAGCAACAGAAGAAGGTCAAGGCTTAAGCTTAATTCCGACAGCCGAAGTACCATTAACCAATATGGTGCGTGACACTATCGTTGAAGAAGCTAATTTGCCTCTTAAAATGACTGCACTAACTTCATGTTTCCGTAGTGAAGCTGGATCTTATGGCCGTGATACACGTGGCCTTATTCGTCAGCATCAGTTTGATAAAGTTGAACTTGTTCAAATTGTTAAGCCTGAAGATTCAATGAATGCGTTAGAGGAACTAACGGGTCATGCTGAAAAAGTATTAGAAGGGCTAGGGCTTCCATATCGTACTATGATTTTATGTACTGGCGATATGGGTTTTGGCGCTTCGAAAACATACGACCTTGAAGTGTGGTTACCTGCGCAAAATACTTACCGCGAAATCTCTTCTTGTTCAAACATGAAAGACTTCCAAGCGCGTCGTATGCAAGCGCGCTACCGTGGTGTTAATGACAAGAAACCAACTTTGGTTCATACCTTAAACGGTTCTGGTCTTGCTGTTGGTCGTACAGTAGTTGCTATCCTTGAAAACTACCAAAATGCTGATGGTTCTATTACCGTGCCTGACGTATTACGTCCGTATATGCGCGGGCTAGAAAAAATAGGCTAAGTCTTCGCTAGCGTTTACGCGTTATCTGAGCATAAAAAAAACCAAACATCATGTTTGGTTTTTTTATGCCGTAAATTTAGCAAGTCTGCTTACATGATAGTTAAAGGCACTTAGCGGGTTTTGGTAAGCCTGCGATTTTTGTCGCCTGTTTAGCCGGGCCAATAGGAAAGAGGGTATACAGGTATTTTGAATTACCTTTATCAGGCCCTAACGTCTGACCTATGGCTTTCACTAGCACGCGGATAGCAGGGCTTGTCTTGTATTCAAGATAAAAGTTACGTACAAAATTAACCACTTCCCAATGTTGCTCGGTTAATACTATATCTTCACCTGCAGCCAAAATAATTGCCATATCAGGTTGCCAATCAGCAACGTTTTTTAAATAACCTTGAGCATCAACTTCTATTTGTTGCCCATTAAATTCAATTGAATTTACCAAGTAATCACCTTCGTGTGTTTCAATGTAGCCAGTACAAGCTGGTCATAATCAATAATTGAGATATTAGCGCTGCTAGGTAAAAGTGCTGTTAAGCCTCGAGCTTGTATATCTTCAGATAATATATAAATCTGTATATCTAGCAATTTTTGCTGCCAATGGCTTTGTAATAAGCAATTAATCGCATCGTCAGCAAGGATGATACTGTCTTCACTAGCGATATAACGTAAGCAGCAATTTAGCGCGTTGTCAGTGGTGGCTGAGGTTTGAATGTGATGTAAAATCATTAGTAAACCACCACTTCATGACTTTGTGCTAATAATTGCTTAATGGCGTTGCTATCAGCTAATAGCGCCTCAAAATTAAACTTGTCTTCAGTGATGCCAAATTGTTTTGCTGACTGCTCACACACTAAAACGGTTTCAATATCATAAATATTGAGTGCTTTAAACGTCGACAGGTAATCTTTACTGCCGACTAATTCAGGTTGCTGATCAGCTAGCAGGTGCAGCACAGCTTCATCAGTAAAAACCACGCTAACTTGTTGCTCAAAACTGGCACTGAGTAACGCAAAGTCTAAGCCTTCACGGCTGGAACTATTGCCCAATGGGCTTTGTCTGAAAATAACGCAAATTTGCTTCATGTGGTTACCTTGCCAAGCAATTTAAAATCAGCATTAAAAGCACACTAATCGATCTGATGTTTCAATACCTGTGACCAGCTCACCTAAACCACCCATTTCAAATGGGGCGCTAGAATTGAACTGTGATTTAGTGTTTTCGATGGCATCTTGCTGTGACAACACACCGCGGCGCAGCGCTGCTGACACACAATTTATCAACTGAATATTGTGTTCAGTTGCCAAGTTTTTCCATGCTTGGTGCAAGTCATATTCATCAGAGGCAGGACAGATTAATTGGCTACTATTAGTCACGCCGTCTTGATAAAAGAAAATACGCGTAACTTGATGGCCTAATGACAATACACTTGTCGTAAAGCGCAGCGCTCTAAAGCTCGCTGTTGAGCCATAAACCGTGCCATTAACTTGGATAATAAATTTATTCATAACAATAAAAAATGGCTCCTGTAAGGGAGCCATTTTAGCGTAGTAAGCCGATTAATCACAAGGTCAGAACCAAATGAATAATCAAGTAACTTAACGCCTAGTCATCATTACCCATGCCCATCAAGTGTAATAGCGCCATGAATAGGTTGATGAAGTTTAAGAACAACGAAATCGTTGCACGGATATAGTTAGTTTCGCCACCATTTACAATACGGCTTGTATCATAAAGGATTAAGCCTACCATCAACATTGCTACAGCAGCTTGAATAGCCATAAATGCAACACTGTTACCAACAAACATGTTGATCAGTGATGCGCCTATAACCACAATCAGACCAGCAAAAAGGAAGCCGCCCATGAAGTTGAAATCTTTCTTAGTGCTAATTGCATAAGCTGATAAAGAAATGAAGATAACTGAGGTTAAGCCAAACGCTTGCATAATAAGTTCAGGGCCGTTAGCTAAACCTGCGTAGTGGTTTAAAATGTATCCTAATGATGCACCTTGCATACCCGTAAAGGCAAAAATCCATGCAAGCCCTGAAGCATTGTCTGCTTTTTTCAGGGTCACCATCATCACCACGATACTACCAAGTGATAGTCCGATTGACATGAAAGGGCCAATGTTCATCATCATTGCTACACCAGCCATTACAGCGGCAAAGGCAAGCGTCATCGACAATAGCATGTAGGTATTTTTGATAAGTTTATTGGTTTCCATCGTTGTAGCTTGATGGCCCGATAAAGTTTGTTGATTCATAACAGTCTCCATAGACTCGAAAAAAACTGTAATGACGCAATAGAGTCACTACAAAAGATATTTATTAAATTATTTAGATTTATAATACCTTAGCTTTAACACAGCTTAAAGGTATATAAGTGTCACTGTCATGTTAACTATTATTTAATGACACATGTTCATATAAAAAATTGTCCTAAACAACATTTTTACTAAGAAAGCTGAACTGAACATTAAATTATCATTACAACTTGTTAATAATGTCATCAAGATGCTGGCTTTGTGGTTATGCGAGCCACTCTTGATGTAACTTATCGGTATCACCTAAGTATTCTAAAACCCACTCAAGTGCAGGTGACATCTTTTCTTGATTCCACGCTAAACAGCAAGGGCTTGCATTTCTTGGATGTTCTAAGGTTTTTTCAATTAATACCCCAGAGTCGATAAAGGGTTTTGCAAGGTTTCTAGGCATATAGCCGATACCTGAGCCATCACGGAAACAATTGAACGCTCTTATCCAGTCTGGTACCACTAATCGCCGCTGATTGGCCAGCAACCAAGTTGTGCGTTTGGGTATTTCCCTTGAAGTATCTTCTAAACAAATAGAGGGATAGATGCGTAATTCATCGTCTGTTAATGGGCGATCAATTTCTGCTAGAGGGTGGTTACGACTGACTAAAAACGACCATTGAATCTCGCGCATATCTTTATACTGATATACGCCGCCCACAGGGATAGCTGTGGTTGCACCTATGGCGATGTCACTGCGACCTGTTGCTAATGCTTCCCAGACCCCATTAAACACCTCAATACGGATGATGAGTTCAACATCGTCAAAGTGACGATAAAAGTCTGCAATTAGTACACTAATACGATCAGCGCGGACAATATTGTCTAAAGCGATAGATAGAGTCGGTTGCCAGCCATTAGCGACACGTTGAGTGCTACGCTTTAGGTCATTCATGTCACCTAATAGCTCTCTTGCGTGGGCGACAAAATGTTTACCGGGGTCCGTTAAGCTGACACTGCGATGATGCCTTTCAAACAAAATGACACCAAGTTCATCTTCGATTTGTTTTACGGCATAACTGACTGCTGAAGGAACTTTGTGTAATTGATTGGCTGCTGCCGTGAAACTACCTAAGCGAGCGACAATGTCGATCATTTCCAATGCTTGTTCTGAAAGCATAGCTTGCTGTCCTTTGCTGTGAAAATTTATGAATGCAGTCATCAAAACTAAACGTTTCACATTGCTTTTGCAAGTGATTAGACTGCACGCTGATTTTTAATTAAGCCACTTTCGGACACTTTTTTTATGAAAAAAGCATCATCTACCTCTGCCAATGTGCAGTACTTTATTTTATTAGGCTACTTAGCACTGTTAAGTATGCTGGGCTTTATTGCCACCGACATGTATTTACCTGCATTTCAAAACATAGCTGACTCATTTGATACCAGCTTAAACAACGTCGCTTTTTCATTAACGACTTTCTTAGCGGGTTTAGCTATCGGCCAATTACTTTATGGTCCATTAGTTGAAAAAGTAGGCAAACAAAAAGCCTTAATAATTGGTTTAGTTATCTTTGCAGCAGCCAGCGCCTTAATTGTCGCCAGTAACTCGATTATTATGCTTAATATCGCACGTTTTTTCCAAGCGTTAGGTGCCTGTAGTGCTGGTGTAATTTGGCAAGCTATTGTCGTTGAAAAATATGATGCTGAAAAAGCGCAAAAAGTGTTTTCAAACATCATGCCTTTAGTTGCGCTATCACCTGCTGTTGCACCTCTCATTGGTGCATCAATTGTTGATACATTTGGCTGGAGAGCAGTTTTCATTACTTTAGCAATACTTGCGGTTTTGCTTATCGTTATGACCAAGCTGTTAGTTGCACCAGAGAACAAACAAGCAGAACCAGAAGATAATATCAGCTATAAAACCATCTTAAAAAACACCCGGTTTTTAGGTAACGTGGTTATATTTGGTGCATTGTCTGCAGCATTCTTTAGTTATTTAACGGTATGGCCAAGTGTAATGATTAAATTTGGTTATGAAGCTAAAGCCATTGGCTTGAGCTTTATTCCACAAACCATCATGTTTATCGTAGGTGGTTACATGAGCAAAGTACTTGTTAAAAAATTCGGTACCACACAGGCGCTTAATTATTTATTGGGACTGTTTTTCTTCTGTGTTGCAACCATTGCAATAGCGACTTTGGTAATCCCAATGGAATCAATTTATCCGCTATTGGTAACCTTCTCATTACTTGCTGCAGCTAACGGTGCGACTTATCCTTTGGTCGTCAACAATGCCTTACAGCAGTTCAGTAAAAATGCCACCAAAGCTGCAGGTTTACAAAACTTCCTTCAGATTGGTATGGCGTTCGGCGCATCAAGTATTGTCGCGATGTTCGTACAATATAATGAAGTGACTATCGGTTTAGGTATCGTATTGAGTGCTGTTGTTGCTTACTTAGGCTATTTATTGTCAAAGCATGATAGTTGGGCTTCAGTAACAAATAACTTCATAAAGCCAGATCCTGCTAGCATCGCACTTCACGCTAATAAAAACAGCGCAGATTGATGCTAACTTAAGCAAACAGTAAAGAATCTTAAATTTATGCTTTACAGCAGCGAGTGAGATAGCTATTATCTC